>DASXYT010000162.1:0-4486 GCA_036502345.1 Pseudonocardiaceae bacterium
ACGACATGGTCATCGACCAGCACGTAGAGTGCGGTCAGGAGGGTGTTCAGGTTATTCGTCACAGATTGATCATGGACACCCTCCGCCTGTGTCGTCTCACCGGGGCCACTTCACATGATCTTCACCGCATCAATCATCTAGGGTTCGGCGTGCAGCGCGGTGTCCGACGCGCCGACCGCGAACCGGTTGAAGTGCACCCGCAGCCCGGCCCGGGTCGGTGAGCAGCAGAACGGTCCTGCCGTGGCCACGGCGTCCGGCGCCAGCGGTGCGAGCCGGATCGTCCGCCACGGCTCGTCGGCCACCCTGGCCCGCACGGTGAGGGCGTCGCCAGCCCTGCTCACCCGGACGGTGACCGGTCGGCCCGCCCATTCCGGCACCGGCGACTGCGACCAGTCCGAGAGCCCGTTGGTCACCACGGCACCCAGTTGAAGTGCGCCGTCGGACATTTCCACGCCCGCCTTGACCCAACTGTCGGGGTCGACCCGGACCAGCACGCCCGCTTGGTCGTACAAGGCATCGAAAGTGGCCAGGAAAGTTACCTCGACGGCCGTGTCGGCGGCCAGCGGTGTGAGTAGGGCGTGGCCGGTGTCGGTGATGTAGCCGTAGCTGGTGGTGCGCCAGAAATCGCTGTTGTCGGCCGTCGTGACGACCAGATCAGTGCCGTCCGACTGCACGTCGGGCGGTTCGTTGAGCCAGGCCGCTGTGTGCCACGCGACGTCCTGCATCGGTGCCTCCCGAGGGAAATTGGTTCGCGGACGTCCCGGCTGGTGGCCAGACTGGGGTCATGTTGGCACGGGGACTGCATGAGGACAATCGCCTGTCCTGGAATTCGGCGACCAAGGCGCACAACAGCCACAAAGGCGATCAGGCCGGATTCCTGCGCGGCGGTGGCAGCACGCTGTTCCCCGAGGAACTGGAGTTGCTCGGCGATGTGGCGGGTCTGCGTCTTGTGCATCTCCAGTGCAATTCCGGCCAGGACTCGCTGAGCCTGGCCGCGCTGGGCGCCGATGTGACCGGTGTGGACATCAGCGACGAGGCCGTCGAGTTCGCCACGGCCCTGTCCGCCGGCTCCGGTATCCCGGCGACATTCGTGCGGTCGGATCTGTTCGACTGGTTCGACAACGCCGACGCCGACCAGTTCGACGTGGCGTTCTGCTCGTACGGCTCGGTCTGCTGGCTGTCCGATCTCGGGCCGTGGGCGGCCGGTATCGCGAAGGTGCTGCGGCCGGGCGGCCGGTTCGTCATCGTGGACTTCCACCCGACCGGGACGATGTTCGACCGGCAGTGGCAGATCGCCTACGACTACTGGAACCGCGACACCACCCACGACACCATCGAGGGCGGTGTCGGCGACTACGTGTCGTTCGCCCGCGAGGCCCTGGTGCCGTGGGGTTATCAGGAGGGTCTGGCCGAGATATCCGATCCTCGGCCGTGCCACCTGTTCACGTGGGGGATGTCGGAGATCATCGGTGCGCTGCTGACCGCAGGCCTGGCACTGGACGTGTTCCAGGAGTACCCGTATACCAACGGCGCGGTGTTCGGCGACGGTATGCGGGAACAGCCCGGCCGCCGGTTGCTACCGCCGGCCGAGCTGCCTCGTTTCCCGATGATGTATGGGCTTCGGGCTCTCAGCCCAGAACCCCGCTGACGCTGGAGTGGCCCCGGATCAGGTTGCGGGCGATGGTGCGCCGCTGGATCTCGTCGGTGCCCTCGTAGATGCGTAGCAGGCGCAGTTCGCGGTACCAGCGCTCGACCGGCAACTCCCGCGTGTAGCCCATGCCACCGTGGATCTGCAGCACGCGGTCCACGATCTCGTTGGCCTTCGTGCCGCCGTACAGCTTGGCCATCGACTGGGCCTGCCGTGAGTCCAGGCCGGCGTCCACCTGCCACGCCGCGTGCAGCACCAGCCAGCGCAGCGCCTCGATCTCCACTGCCGAGTCGGCGATCATCCACTGGATGGCCTGCCGGTTGGCGATCGGCTCGCCGAACGTGACCCGGGTCTTGGCCTGCTCGATGGCCATCTCCAGCAGTCGCTCGCACGCGCCGAGCGCCCGCGCAGGCAGCAGGTAGCGGCCCCGGCCGATCCACTGCATGGCCAGCTCGAAGCCCTTGCCGACCTCGCCGAGGATGTTCTCCTCCGGCACCCGGACCTGGTCGAACACGAGCGCGGCCGGACCCCACTCGCCCATGGTCGGGATCGGCTCGGACTTCCAGCCCATGTCCCGGTCGGCCAGGAAGCAGGTCACGCCACCGTTGGCGCCCTTCTCCTTGTCGGTGACCGCGAACACCATGGTGAAGTCGGCCTCGTTGCCGCCGGTGATGAACGTCTTCTCACCGGTGATGATCCAGTCCGTGCCGTCCTGGTAGGCCGACGTGCGGATGTTCTTGGCGTCCGAACCGGCGCCCGGTTCGGTGATGGCGAAGCAGGACAGCCGCTCGCCCTCGATCGTGGGCAGCAGGTAGCGCCGCTTCTGCTCGTCGTTGGCGTGGAACAGGATGTTGTCCGCGGCACCGCCGAACCGAAACGGCACGAAGGACCGGCCGAGTTCCACCTCGAGCAGGGCGGTCATCACGGCGGACAGTCCCATGCCGCCGTACTCCTCGGGGGTCTGTACGCCCCAGAAGCCGGCTTCGCGGGCCTTCGCCTGCAACTCGGACAGTTCCGTCCGGGTCAGGCCGGGCTCGCCAGCACGCTCGCGTCGCAGCACGTCCGGCTCCAGCGGCATGATTTCGCGCCGGACGAACGTACGCACCCAGTCACGAACTTCCTTCTCTTCGGTACTGAGCGTGAAATCCATGAACGCCTCCGAAAAACCGAACACTGTTAGGTTGTAAGGTAGTCCCGATGTCCGGCTACCCGCAAGGGGTGGATGAGTTGGGTCGACCGCGAACACCGGTGTTGAACAGGGAGCGCATCCACCAGGGTGCGCTTCGCATCGTGGACGCGGAAGGCCTGGACGGCCTGTCCATGCGCAGGCTGGCCGCCGAGTTGGGCGTGCGTGCGCCGTCGCTGTACGGGCACGTGGCCAGCAAGGAAGAGCTGCTGCACTCGGTGGCCAACGAGGTGATGCTGAACGTCGACGTCAGCATGTTCGACAGCGGCGACTGGCAACTCGGCCTGCGGGTCTGGGCGCGCTCCTACCGGGCGGCGCTGGCCAGGCACCCCAACCTGGTGCCGTTCCTGGCCTACGGCCCGGCCCGCCGGGAGGCGTCACTGCGCGCCGCCGACGCCGTGCACGGCGGTCTCGTCGGCGCGGGCTGGCCACCGCGCTACGCCACCATGATCGGCGCGTCCACCAAGTACCTCGTGGTCGGCGCTGCGATGGGCTCGTTCTCCCGTGGCTTCGAGGACGACGTGCAGATCTACCTCGACCGCTACCCGAACCTGGTCGACGCCCCGTCCCTGCGCGAACACGCCGACGAGATCGACGCCGACTCGTTCGAACTGGCCCTGGACGCGTTCCTGGACGGATTGGCCACGTTGTACCGCACGGTCGTCGGTCCGAAGCCGTAGTCTCGGGCGCGTGGCTGAGCCCCTTCAGTTGACCGTGGACGGCCCGCACGGCGAGCGATCGGTGCGGGTGTCCAATCCGGACAAGGTCTACTTCCCGGCGCGTGGCATCACCAAGCGCCAGGTCGTCGAGTTCTACCTGACCGTGGCCGATCCGCTGCTGCGTGTGCTGCGGGACCGGCCGACCACGCTGAAACGGTTCGTGGACGGCGTGACCGGCGACCCGTTCTACGCGAAGCGGGTGCCCAAGGGCGCGCCCGACTACGTGGAGTCGGTGCGGATCACGTTCCCGTCCGGGCGGACCGCCGAGGAGGTCTGTCCGACCGAGCCCGCCGTGCTCGCGTGGGCGGCAAACCTCGGCACGCTGGACTTCCACCCGTGGCCGGTGCGCAGGCCGGACGTCGACCACCCGGACGAGCTGCGGATCGACCTCGACCCGCAGCCCGGCACCGACTTCGCCGACGCCGTGCGGGTGGCCGGTGTGCTGCGCGAGGCACTCGCCGACGCGGGCCTGACCGGCTTCCCGAAGACCTCCGGCGGCCGAGGCATCCACGTGCTGGCCAGGATCCGGCCGGAGTGGGACTTCATCCAGGTCCGGCACGCGGTGATCGCACTGGGGAGGGAGGTGTCCCGGCGGATGCCCGACCTCGCCACCACGGCCTGGTGGAAGGAGGAACGCGGCGAGCGGATCTTCCTGGACTACAACCAGGCGGCCCGGGACCGGACCATCGCGTCGGCCTGGTCGGTGCGTGGCACCGAGCGAGCGACGGTGTCCGTTCCGGTCACGTGGGAACAGCTGAAGGACGTCGAGCCGGACGACTTCGACGTGTTCACCGTGCCCGACTGGCTGGCCGAGCACGGCGACCCGCTGGCGGCGTTGGACGACGAGGCGTTCGGCCTGGAGAAGCTGCTGGAGTGGTACGAGCGGGACGAACGCGACCACGGCTTGGGCGATATGCCCTATCCGCCGGACTA
>DASXYT010000163.1:0-3971 GCA_036502345.1 Pseudonocardiaceae bacterium
TGTGCGAGCGGGCCGCCAGGCTGGCGGGGTCGAAGTCAGGCTGGCCACCCAACTGGCTGACCCGTTCCGCGGCCCGCAGGCCGTGCTGCAGCTCCTCACCCGCGTGCTCGCGGAACTCGGCCGCCACCTGGGCCCTGTCGATGCCTGTCGCCGCGATGGCGTGCTGCGAGTAACGCAGGAAACACACGATCTCGGTGGCGACCACGTCGTTGAGTACCTCGACAAGACGTTTCACGTCACCGCCGTAGGTTTGGGTGACCGGGCCGTTCTCCATGTGTGCCCGTGCGTCGTCCCGGATCTTGCTGACGTCGATAGCGAACTGGTTGTCCATGGCTGCTCCTCCGAACTCGTTGGTGGTGGCAAACGTTCAACTGGCCGGAACACCGGGAATCGTGCGTACCCGGGCCTGCAGGCGGCCGTTCTCGACACGACTGTCCAGCACCGGCTGCGGCGCTGTCGCCGGGCCGCGCACGATCGCACCGTCCACCAGGCGGAACTCGCTGCCGTGCCACGGGCACACCACACACCGGGCACCATCCCGCTCCACGATCTCGCCCTGGTGCAACGGCGCCGCCATGTGGCTGCACCGGTCGTGCAACACCGAGAACTCGCCATCGGCCAGCAACACCAGCACCGGGATCAGACCGGCCGTGGCCCGCACCGGCTCACCCTCCGTGAAGTCACCGACCGCACCCAGATCGGTCCAGTCCTCCGGACCGGCATGCGGCACCTCAGCCGCGTGATTGGGTCCGCTCGCCCAGCGGAAGGCCAGATCACCGCCCAGCGCGGCACCCGCCGCCGCCAGCGAGTAGGCCACCAACCCGGTGAGCACACCACCACGCCGACCCGTCGCCCGCAGCCGCAGCGACACCAGATAACAGCCCAGCGCCACGGTGTTCGCGCTCGCGTGCACGACACCGATCCGCTGCTGCTCCTCGTGTCCTTCGGCGTAGTCGGCCAAGCCGGCAGCCGCGGCGGACTGCCCAGCACTCCGAACCCGATCAGGCGGGACGCCGCACCGTCCCGGTCACCCGTCACATCCAGCAACGCCGCACCGGTGAAACAACCGACGGCGAACTGGGCCAACGCCGGGTGCACCGGATGCCCGAGCCAGACACCGTGCAACGCGTCCTTGAACCGTCCCTGCCGCAGCAACTTCTTCGTCGTGTCCCGTACCGCGCCTGCCACGCCGTCCAACCACGTGGCAGCCGCGATCCGGTCGACCGGATCGACCTGTCTCATGGTCGCTGGATAGCCACCGCCGACGGTGTCCAACCACCGAGTTCATCCATCGCTCGGCTGGATCGACAGCGGGTCTCGAGCCGATCGTCCGTACGCGCGTTTGGTTCTTGGAGTGACGGGTATCACGACCTGGTCAGGCCCGATACTCAGTGGAAGTGATGGAGGACGACATGACCGAGTCGGAGAGGCAGTCCTTACATTTTGTGCTCGACGGACTCGCGTTTCCCGCGCAGCGGTGGGAGATCATCACCCAGGCCGACTGGTACGGCGCCGACGCCGTGACGACCCAACGGCTGCGGCGGCTGCCTCCCCGCGGGCGCCCCTACCGCGATCTGCGGGACGTCATGACGACACTCGACGAGCTGACGGTCTGAGGAGGACGGCGCCAGTGCCCGGTGCCACCGGCTGACGGGCCGCGAGTCCGCATCAAATTGGGTATTCATGTCGGCACTGCGGTCCGGTTCTGTGATCGACGCGATGGAAGCCTCCTCAGCCATCACCAGATCCGAGGCAGAGACTACCGGTTCCGTCGGTGTCGGCCGGTCAGGCCACTACGCGGATAGTGTCCAGTTGTGAACTGGCGGCATCGGGGATCACCATTCCTGCCTGGACGCCGCTGAGCAGATAGTCCAACGCCTCCTGGCCGATGCGCTCGCCCGGCAGCAGGACCGGGATTCCCGGCGGATACGGCGTGACCTGCTCCGCACAGATCCGTCCAGCGGCCTGCTTCGCGGACACATCCTCGGTACGGGCGAAGAACGCCTTACGAGGGAGCATGACCGTCTCCAGCTCCAGGTCCCCCGCGTCCGGGAGATCGACCGGGGACGGTGTCGGGAGGGTGGCGGCCACCTCGGTCAGGCTGCTGAGCGCCTCAAGAAGCACGTCGGCGGTGCTGGCGTCGTCGGCGATGCTGAACTGGGTCTCGACGTGCCGGTGATCGGACAGGCCCACGTCGACGCCACGGTTGTCCCGCAGCCAGTCCGCAGCCTGGTAGCCGGAGATCCCCAGTTCGGAGAGGTCGATGATGATCTTCAGTGGGTCCAGTTCGTGGGATGCCTCGACGCCGATCAACTCATCGTGCAGCATACGCACACCGGGTAGCTCGCCGATGCGCTCCCGCACGTCCGCGACCAGCGTCAGCGCGTCCGACAGCAATGCGTGGCCCTGTTGAACCATCTGACGGCGCCAGCCGTCCATCGCGGCGTAGATGAGTACGTTCGGGCTGGTGGTGGCGAGCATGTCCGCGCACGCGCTGAGGTGGGCGGGGTCGATGCGCTCGCCCTGCAGGTGGAACACCGAACCCTGTTCCAGCCCCGCGCCCATCTTGTGGACGCTCACCACACACAGATCGGCGTCGGCGTTCATCGCCCAGGTCGGCAACTTGTCGTGGAAGGGCAGGTGCGCACCCCACGCCTCGTCTACCAGCAGTGGTAGGCCCCGGCTGTGACAGAGCTGCGCGATGGCGGTGATGTCGGCGCACGTGCCGTACGGGGTCGGGCTGGTGACCAGGACACCGGCGACATCCCCGTCGCGGTCCAGCGCCCGCCGCACGTCCTGCGGCGAGGGCGGGTGGGCCAGATGCTGCTCGCCGTCATAACGCGGATGCACCCACGTGGGCTGCAGACCGGAGAGGACAAGCCCGGAGATGACGGACTTGTGTGCGTCACGGCCGGCCAGGATGCGGCCGTGCCGACCCGCGACGGCGAGAGTGGCGCTCTTGACCGACAGAGAACTGCCGCAGGTCGAGAAGAAAGCATGATCGGCGCCGACCGCGTCGGCCATCAACCGCTGGGCCCGTTGAATCACCTGCCCGGAGGAGGACCGGTCGTCCAACCCGGAAGTAGCCAGGATGTCATTGCCGAACACGTCCTCCCCCAGGACCGCCCGCACCCGTGGATCAGCGCCCCGACCGTGCTTGTGGCCGGGCGGGGTGAATGGCGTGTGACCCCGCCGGTGGTACTCGGCCAGCGCGTCGAGTACGGGTACCTCGTTGTGGTCCATCAGTGGTCTGCCTCTTCCATGTCGCCGCGATCAGCCGATGATCGCCCGTCCGGCCTGGGGTACCCACAGAAGCAACCCGGCCGACACCGACACCGACTGACCGCAATCGTCCATCGGTTCCAATCGGCACTCCGGGCCAGATACGCATCGAATGTTTGAGTCGTGCTCAGACGGGTATGAGTGCTGTCGCGGCCCTGCCGATCCGGGTGACATCACCACAGCGGAGGATTCGATGGCGACGAAGTCGGTGCCACCCCGAACCCGGCCTCGACCAGTTCGCCATACGCCGAAAGGCGCCGCGCTACTCAACCTGCTGCGGGTGACCGATCCCAAACAGATCGGCATCATGTACCTCACGGCGTCGTTCGGGTTCTTCATGGTCGGCGGCGTGATGGCGCTGCTGATGCGGACCGAACTGGCCCGACCGGGACTGCAGTTCCTGTCCCAGGAGCAGTACGACCAGCTGTTCACCATGCACGGCACGATCATGTTGCTGCTCTATGCCACGCCCACCCTGTTCGGATTCGCCAACTACATCCTGCCGCTGCAGATCGGCTCACCGGATGTGGCGTTTCCCCGACTGAACGCACTGTCGTTCTGGCTGTTCGTCTTCGGTGGACTGGTGGTGCTCAGCGGATTCCTCGTACCCGGTGGCGCGGCGGACTTCGGGTGGACGGCCTACACACCATTGTCGGACGTCTCGCACTCGCCCGGGGTCGGCGGCGACC
>DASXYT010000164.1:0-1840 GCA_036502345.1 Pseudonocardiaceae bacterium
CGCCCTCCGGCGCGGAGGAGTCGTCCCCTGGCGCAGCCGAATCGCGCCCCCGGACAGCCGAGTCGGGCCCCGGCGCAGCCGAATGGCCCCCGGGAGCGGGCAAGTCGCGCCCCGGCGCGGCCGAGTCGTCCCCCGGCGCAGTCCAGTCGCCCTGCCGGGCAGCCGAATCGCGGACCCGTGCGGTCGAATGGCGCCCTGGCGCGGCCGAACCGGCCGCGCGCGTGGGCGAGTCGGCTGCCCACGCGGGTGAGTCGGCTGCTGAGGCGATCAGTTGGCGCGCCCACCGGTAGTCGAACGCGCCGTGCGCGAGCAGCGCGGCCTCCCGGATGTGGTCGATCACCCGCAGTTCCGGCTCCAGCTCGACGCTCGCCGTGATCCTGGCGACGGCGACCGAGCGCCGGATGTGCGCCCGGTGCCCGTCGCTCCCTACCGTGAACGTGCCCGCCGTCGGCCTGGCCCGACCCGCCAGGGTGAGCAGCAGCATGCTGCGCCCACTCCCGGCCTGCCCGGCCAGCGCGATCACCGACCCGCCAGGCAGTGCCAGGTCGACGTCCCTGAACACCCAGCCTCTTCTGGTCCGCAGGCCGAGCCCGTCCGCTCGCACCAGTGGCGGTGCTGGGTCCTGTGTCATGGGGCCCAGTGTGCAGGGCAGATCGTCAGGTCACCTCTTGGCAGCCAGCGTGTCCAGCTCGTCGGCGAACCGAATCAGCCAGTCGTGCCAGGCCGCTCGCGCCGAGGGCACACAGTCGGCCAGCGCCGCCGGCACGGTCTGCACCAGCACCACTCTGGTGCCGAAGTCCTGTGACAGCAGGGAAATCCGCACCGTGCCCGCCGCGGTCCCGTCCACCGACCACGGGTAACCGATCGACTCACCCGGCCGCAACTCGGTGACCGGACCGGCCGGTACCGGGTCCACAACACACCCGCCTGGTGGCTGCTCGCCGACCTGCGCGCTACCGGCCAGCAGCGACCACACCGCGGCGGGCGGCTGCACGACCTCCTGGGTGAACCGCAGCTCGTGGCCGCCGTCCTCGACATCGACGACGTCGCCGTCCAACAGGCCGAAGGCGCGAACGTACAACCTGTTCAGCTCGGCCCATCGCCCGTCCGGCACATCAAAAGGCTCACCGTCCAACACACTGGCCAGCGCGTCGTTGCTCAGGTGCCAGCCGGCCGCGAACTTGGCCGACGGGGGCCGTTCCGCGAAGACGTGGGTGAACACCAGCACACAGCCGCCGTCGTCCGCCGTGAGTTCCCAGCGCAGGTCGGCGTCGTTCCACGTGTAGCCGAAGACGTGCGGCGGGTCCAGTTCGGTGATCACGGCGTCCGGCGCGCTCGCCAGGCCCTGCGGGTGGGTGAACTCGATCTTGCCGCCGATCCGCGCGTCGACCACCACCTGCCACGGGAACCAGCCGGCCAGTTCGGCCGGATCGGTGATCGCCTGCCACACCTTCTCGACCGGGTGCCGCAGCCTGCGCTCGAACCTCAGCAACTGCCGTCCGTCGATCGTGTGCAGAGTGCCGTCCATCAGTCATCTCCTACCGAAGAGTCCAAATGCCGGGTCAACGCATCCAACCGATCGCTCCACAGCCGCCGATACGGACTCAGCCACGCGTCGATCTCGACCAGCGGGTCAGGGCGCAGCTCGTACCGCCTGCGCTGGGCGTCCCTGTGCACGCTGACCAGACCCGCCTCGCGTAGCACCCGCAGGTGCTTGGAGGCCTGTGGCTGGGTCAGCCGCAGGCGCGTCACCAGCTCGTTCACCGAACACGGCGCTTCGAGCAGCGCGTCCAGGATCCGCCTGCGATTCGGCTCAGCGAGTACGTCGAATGTCGTCACC
>DASXYT010000165.1:0-37029 GCA_036502345.1 Pseudonocardiaceae bacterium
CCCGTGCCACGGCAGCGCGTACAGCGTGGTCGACGGCAGCGTGAAGGACGGCCCGGCGCCGAAACCGCTGCCCGTCGAGCGCATCACGATCAAGGGTTCTCAGGTCGTCCTGGACACCTGAGTAGGACGACCAGGCGCCCAGCGCCTGGTCGAAGCTGGTGGTCGGCCGACACCCCCCGGCGGCCGGCCACCAGTGCCGGCCTCGTAGCCGGCGTGCCGACCGGGCCACCCGCCGTTGCCCGACCGGCACTGTGCCGACCAGCCGTGCTGGCCGGCACGTCCGCTGACCGAATCGCCGACTCCGCCTGGCCGGCATCATCCGTCTGTCGGCCGGCGGTCCGGCCCGGCCCGCGGTACCCATGACCGGGCCGTTGGTGGAGGTCCGGCAGGCAGCGCCCGCGGGCTGGCCCGTGCTTCGGCTGCCGGCCGGTGGGTCTCGCCAATGCCTCGGTCACCTGAGCCGGCCGATCGCCTCACCCCTCTGGCGATCGGCTGGCTCAGTTCGTGCGCGTTGTCGCCACAGCGCAAGATTGTCGATTTTTTGCAGTGTTTTAACAGTTCATTGCGGCAATATGTCGTCGTCGCTACTGTCCCGGTGCATGGCAGTCTCGCGTCGAACCTTCATCGCCTCCGCTATCGCGGCCACGGCCGCCGGCGCGGCCGGCCTCACCTTCGCCCGCTCGGCGGCCGCCGTCGGCAGCCCCATCGGTGACGTCGTCGGCAAAATCACCGTCGGCTACCAGGGTTGGTTCGCCGCCCCCGGTGACGGCGCGCCCATCAACGCCTGGTGGCACTGGAGCCAGAACTGGGCGCAGCCGCCGTCACCGACCAACAACGGCATCAAGGCTTGGCCGGACATGCGTGAGTACGCGAAGGGCTACCAGACCGCCTACGCGAACCTCAACAACGGCCAGCCCGCCACGCTGTTCTCCTCGTTCGACCAGCAGACGGTGGACACCCACTTTCAATGGATGCAGCAGAACGGCTGCGACACCGCGGCGCTGCAGCGGTTCAACCCGAACAGCAGCGAGGGTCCGACCCGGGACGCCATGGCCGCCAAGGTGCGCAGCTCCGCCGAGGCCGCCGGCCGCAAGTTCTACATCATGTATGACGTCACCGGCTGGACCACCATGCAGTCGGAGATCAAGACCGACTGGACGACCAAGATGTCTGCGCACACCGCGTCGACCGCCTACGCGCGGCAGAACGGCAAGCCGGTGGTGTGCATCTGGGGCTTCGGCTTCAACGACGCCAACCACCCGTTCGACCCGGCCACCTGCATCGACGTCATCAACTTCTTCAAAGCCCAGGGCTGCTACGTCATCGGCGGCGTGCCGCGCGAGTGGCGGACCGGCGTCGGCGGCTCCCGAGCCGGCTTCATCGACGCCTACCACTCGTTCAACATGATCTCGCCGTGGATGGTCGGCGCGATCGGCAACGTCGCCGACTCCGACTCGGTGTTCCAGAACTTCAACGTTCCCGACCAGGCCGACTGCAACGCCAACGGCATCGACTACCAGCCCTGCGTCCTGCCCGGCGACGTGTCCGGCCGGCAGCGGGCGCACGGCGACTTCATGTGGCGGCAGTTCTACAACATGGTCCGGGTCGGCGCCCAGGGCATCTACATCTCCATGTTCGACGAGTACGGCGAGGGCAACCAGATCGCCAAGACCGCCGAGAACCAGGCCATGACCCCGGCCGGCTCCGGGCTGTTCGCGCTGGACGAGGACGGCACCGCCTGCTCGTCGGACTACTACCTGCGGCTCACCGCCGACGGCGGCCGGATGCTCAAGGGGCAACTCGCGTTGACCCCGACCCGCCCGACGCAGCCGACGTCGACCACCACCGCGCCGCCACCCGTCGCCACGAACCTCGCCCTGCACAAGGTGACCTCCGAGAGCAGCCACACCCAGATCCTGGCATCCGGCAACGCCGTGGACGGCGACACCAACAGCTACTGGGAGAGCGCGAACAACGCGTTCCCACAGTGGCTCCAGGTGGATCTCGGCAGCGCGAGCGCCGCCAAGCGGATCGTGCTGAACCTGCCGCCGGCGACAGCGTGGGGGACCAGGACCCAGACCCTGTCCGTGCAGGGCAGCACCGACGGCGCCAACTTCAGCACCGTCGTCGGCTCAGCCGGCTACACCTTCAACCCGGCCACCGGCAACGCAGCCACCATCACATTCCCGGCCGCGGCCACCGTCCGCTACGTCCGGCTCAACTTCACGGCGAACACCGGCTGGCCGGCAGGCCAGGTGTCCGAATTCCAGGTCTACAACTCCTGAACGGCAGCGTAGGGCGCGCTGTCGCTCGACGTGATGCCGGATGCGCCGACCACCAGGAGTCGGCCATCCGGCAGCACGGCCGCGCCGTGCAGCGAACACCGCTCCGCCCCGGCAGGCGTGGGCGGTCCGGGCACAGGCTGCCAGGCCGCACCATCCCAGCGCAGGACACACGTGTGGTCGTCGGCAGAGCCGATGGCGCACAGGCCGTCCTCGGTGGTGATCAGTTGTCGGACCTGGGCGGTACCGGCCGGCACCTCGGTGGTCGACCACGTCGTGCCGTCCCAGCGCACCAACAACGGCAGCCGACCCCGCTCACCGGCCCGCCGCCAGTAACCGGACGCCCACACGTCATCCGACGCCAATGCCCACACGTCGTTGAGGCGGCCATCGCCGTTGCCGGGCAACGGAACCGGCACCGAGACCCACTTGGCGCCGTCCCGGTGCAGCGCCACCGGCGGACCGTCGGTGGCGTGCACCGCACCGACCGCCCACAGATCGTCTGCTGCCACCCCACCCAGCCCGGACAGGCTCCACATCGGCGCCACCTGCGGCAACTCCTGGTCCGTCCACTCCGTACCGGTCCACCGCTGGACAGCGCCTGTGCCCCGACCTGCCGCATAGCCGGCCGACCACATCTCCGACCCGAACGCGACCAGCCCGAAGAACTGCGTCTCGCTGTCCGTCGGCACTTCGCGCCAGTCGTCGCCGACACCGTGCATCGACGTGCCGTCGCCGACGATCCACACCTCGTCCGGTCCCAGTGTTATCGCTCGGTTCGCCCGGCCGATGACCGGCACGTCGATCCGCCGCCAACCCGGCTCGTCCCTGCGGAACACCAACGTGTGGAGCGGGTCGCCGTGCACCCCGATACCGAACGCCCATGCGGTGCCGTGGCCTGCGGCCGCCGTGTGCAGCACCGAGTTCTGGTCGTCCGCCGGCACGTGCTCGACAACCCAGGTCATGTCAGCCGCGCTCGATCAGGTGGCCGACCACGTCCGGGCCGGGGTGCGCCGAACCGGAACCGTCCCTGCGCATGTCCACGTCGGGCAGTTCCACCGCGATACCGCCGTCACTGACCCCGGCAGGCCGTGGACCCACCCACGCCAGCCGCAACCGGTTGTCGCCCTTGAGGAACCGCTGCGTCCGCACGCCACCGGTCGCCCGACCCTTCGGCGGGTACTCCTCGAACGGCGTGACCTTCACCATCCGGCCGGTCGACGTGACCACCATCGGCTCGCCGTGTTCCTCGTCGCCGATCCGCACCGCGCCGAAGAACACCGCCTCCGCGTCGGGCGCCAACTTGATGCCGGCCATGCCGCCGCCCTTGATGCCCTGCGGCCGCACCTGCGCGGCCGGGTAGTGCAACAGCGAAGCGTCCGATGACATGAACGCCAGCGTCTCCGACCCGTCGGTCAACCAGGTCGCGCCGATGACCTCGTCACCATCGCGCAGGCCGATCACCTCGAACTCGTCCGACCGGACCGGCCACTCCGGCGAGCACACCTTCACCGTGCCCTGCCGGGTGCCCAACGCCAACCCCGGTGAGGCGCCGTTGTCGTCGTTCAGCGGGGCGATGGTGACCACCCGCTCGCCCTTGGCCAACGCCGCCAACTCGCGGGCTGCCATACCGCCGCTCAGCGAGACCGTGCCCACCTGCTCGGGCAACACCGGCAGCGGCAACACATCCGTCTTGAACGCCCGACCGTGGCTGGTCACCAGCAGAATCTGACCACGAGCCGTCGAATGCACCACAGCGGCGACCGCGTCGTGCCGCGCCCTGCCCTTGCGGCGGCGAGCCTCCGACGACTCCTCCGACTCGGCCGCGGTCCTCGCCACCAGACCGGTCGCGGACAGGATCACCTGACACGGGTCGTCGGCCACCTCCAGCGGCCCGGCCGGCTTCGACGCGGCCAGGACCTCCTTCAGATCACCGTCCACAAGCGACGTCCGCCGCTCGCCGGCCAGGTCCTTGGCCACCTTCGCGAGTTCGTCCGACACCACCTTGCGCAGCACGGCGGGGTCGTCCAGGATCCGCGACAACTCGGCGATCTCGGTGTTCAGCCGGTCCTGCTCCGATTCGAGTTCGATCTTGTCGTACTTGGTCAGGCGACGCAGCGGCGTGTCCAGGATGTAGTTGGCCTGGATCTCGGACAGCTTGAACTGCGTCATCAGACCGGCGCGGGCCGTGGCGGCGTCATCGCTGTTGCGGATCAGCCGGATCACCTTGTCGATGTTCAGCAGGGCCTTCAGCAGGCCCTCGACCAGGTGCAGCCGATCCTCCCTGCGGCGCTTGCGGTAGCGCGTCCGCCGCGTCACCACGTCGTACCGGTGCGCGATGAACACCTCGAGCAGCGCCTTCAGGCCCAGCGTCCTCGGCTGGCCGTCCACCAGCACCAGGTTGTTGATGCCGAACGACTGCTCCAGCGGCGTGAGCCGGTACAGGTCGGCCAACAGCGCCTGCGGGTTGACGCCGACCTTGCACTCGATCACCAGCCGCGTGCCGTTCTCCCGGTCGGTCAGGTCCTTCACGTCGGCGACGCCGGAGAGCCGCTTGGTCTTCGTCACCTCGTCGGTGATCTTCTCGATGATCTTCTCCGGCCCGACGCCGTAGGGCAGTTCGGTGACCGTGATCGCCTGCCGGCCGCGACTGCCCTCCAGCGGACCGATCTCCACCCGGCCACGCATCCGGACCACACCGCGACCGGTCTCGTAGGCCTTGCGTACCTCGTCCAGGCCGAGCAGGAGACCGGCGGTGGGCAGATCGGGACCGGGGACGAACTCCATCAACTTGTCCAGCGAGGCATCCGGATGCCGGATCAGCCAGCGAGCGGCCGCGATCACCTCACCGAGATTGTGCGGAATCATATTGGTGGCCATACCAACCGCGATCCCGGAAGTCCCGTTCACGAGCAGGTTCGGGAACGCGGCGGGCAGCACGGTCGGCTCCCTGAGCGAGCCGTCGTAGTTGGGCCGGAAGTCAACGGTGTCCTCACCGAGCTCGCCGACCAGCAGCATCGCCTCGTTGGACATCTTGGCCTCGGTGTTGTGATTGACGAAACCACCTGCGAGGAAGGAGTGATCCTCGGACTCCACCCGCACCGAGTAGACCTCGGCAGGTTCACACCGGTCGATGTCGGTGACCGTCTCGAAGCGGTAGCCGGAGTCCATGATGGGCAGGATGGTGCCTAGGATCTCCTCGTCCTTGACTCGGTCGATGATGCGCAGCCGCTCGGTGTCCCAGCGTTCGACCCGGTCGAAGTTGTGCTGGGTCAACCACTTCCGACCACTGCCACGGCGGTCGAAGTCCAGCGCGCCGCGCACATAGTCCGCCACGAAAGGCACGCGGTCGCTGCTGAGTCGATGGGGTCGCAGAGGTGCATGTCCCAGCAGGTCATGCAGCTTCGCCTGCTTGGTCTTCAGGAACCCCACCCGCTCAGCGAACGCTCGGACGTTACGCAGTCCTGAGACAACGAGGCGGTGTTCCAACGCCCCGCTCGGCCGCTCGTACCGGCAGTGTCGTGCGATGACCCCGAACTCGGCGAGCAGTTCCTGCATCCCGCTGGCCAGTTGCTCGCTGTAAGTCGAGTACTGAATCGTAAAACCGTCGAGTGCGACGCGTACACCGCCATCCCCCTCGAAGGCGGCCATCAGGAATGCACGCTTCACACCCCAGCCACCGCGCCAGACGAACTCGGGAATGATCTTTTCCCTGGCTTGGTGTCCGATGAACTCGGCCAGCGGGCTTGCGCGGAACGAGTCCATTCCGCCGCTGTACTCCTGCACGTCGAGCTCCCGGACCAGCTTCCGGTCTCGCCGTGTCTGTCGCTCCGCCACGTAGCGGCGGCCCCCGACGATGTGATCGTAGGCGTGCAAAACCTCATCGAAGAAATGCTCGTCCGTGTTGTTGAAACCCGCCCGGTGCTCGCTGGCCCAGCCTTCCGAGACCCATGCGCCACCGAGGATGCCGAGCATGTATTCCCTGGCGGTCGGAGTGACCTGTGTCCAGGCGTTGCGGGCGACGCACACCACTGCGCCTGGCTTGAGTTCGTCGAGCCTGCGCCACTGGAACATCGGTACGCCGACAGGTGCCTCAAGGCAGAGGACCAGGTGATTCTCGCTGCCACGCAGCGAAAAGCCAGCCTTTGTGGTCATTCGTAGCGTCGGGTGCACACCAGAGTTGAACACCTTGTTGACACGGACTGCCTTGCCGTCCTTGTCCAACACCTCGAAATCGGCGTCCGCCTCGGAGTCCGACGGCAGGTTCACCAGGTCCGCGATGCGCGAGCTGGAGCCGTCGGCGAGCCGGATTCGAGTGTCACCGACGACGCAGTACCGACTCGCGGCCGGTCCATCGTCTGGTGAGCCAAAATTACCGTGCCCGTCGACCAACGGGGCATTCATCGAAAAGTCCTGAGCCAGCCGCACCATGGCGTCATAAATAGCCGTGTCGCCATGCGGATGGTACTTGCCCATGCAGTTGTGCACCACGAAACCCTCGACCACGAAGGCGTGCTCGGCAGTGCCTACCTGCACGTCGTAGGTGGTGTCCGGCACCACCTCTTCCACCGACGCAACCTCAAGGAACGATCTCCCGGCCAGTGCGTCTAGCCGATCCGCCAGCGGAGAGCCGATTCGGCGGAGCTTGGTGATCCAGCCGTCTTTTTCGGCCCGCGACAACGAGAAGGACCGATCGGCCAACGAGTGGCCGTGCCTGTCCTTGCCGTACCGCACCTGCGCGCCACTGACCGCTGAGAGTGAGGCACGGAAGGCGTTGCCGTCCTTGTCACGGAACCAGCCACCACCCAGATGTGCTTGGGAGAACTCGGCCATGACCTCCCGGCAAGGCAGCCGGTCGTGCCCTTGTTTTCCGTCGTAGGCATAGGCAATCTCGGTGAGCCTACGAAGGCCGTCCTGCTTGTAGTCGATCTTCGACCACCGCAGCAGTGCGGCTGCCAGCGTGGCGGCCTCACGTCCGCCAATCGATAGGCCGAGGAGGGTCTTGTGCCCCCTGGTGCTCACCCGGGACCAGTGATGTCCGTGCAGGCCCAGGTCCACGAGCATCGAGTAGAGCTGTTGGATGAGTCGCGGGCTCGTGCTGACGAGCACGATCTCGCGGTTCTTCCTCCGCACGTAGCCGTCGCCGTCGAAGAACCCTGCGATGAAGGGAAGCCATGCGGAGCGGTCGTTGAGCACATCGGCGGGAACGCACTTCTTGTCGCTGAGCGGTGTTCCCGCCTCGAGCAGCCCGGCGTGCCTGGCGAAAGTGAGAATGTGCTGGTCGCGGTAGGTCGGTTTCCTCGCCGGGCGCTTGCCTCTTGAGACATTCAATCCGTTGGAGATAGCCCAGCCGTGAGCCACATCCAGAGGATCCACATCACACATGTGGATCCTGACGCGGCCATCCGCCTGCCTCGCGCGATCCGCTGCGAATCCCTCCGCGACGATGAGGCCCAGGACATACGGATAGACGTCGCCGCTGTCGTTGTCCAGGTTCGCCGCGCGGTCGCGGCCGAAACCGACAGTGCGCATGCCGGCGAGGTCGCGCGCGTCGGTCCAACCGACGGTGAGGTCGCTGGCCACCGTGCGGAAACGTTGTCCCGGCGTCACCAGCATGGTGTGTCCGTTCGACCACGTGACCCGGACCAGCGACGACATCGGATTCTCGTACACCGCGGTCACCGGAACGGCGGCCCCGTGACTGTCAAGCACCTGTTCGCCGATCCGGATGTCCTCGATCGGGCGAAGGCCCGTGGGCGTCGACACCAGAGCGCCACGGACGAAGCAGTCGCCGACCACTCGGGACGACTTCACGTACGCGCCGTTCGGGCGGTAACCCTGTTCGTGCATGGAGAACAGGATCCTGCGGTGTACCGGCTTCAGGCCGTCCCGCGCGTCGGGCAGGGCGCGGGAATGGATCACCGAATAGGCGTACTCCAGATAGGAGTCCTCGATCTCGGTGCGGACCGGATTCTCCAGCACCGTCGCGCCCGCGCTGTCGAACGCGGACGGGTCGACCTTGGTGGTTGGTGCCTTGCGGCGTGCCATTGCTCAGTTTCCCCTCGTGCCGGCCGACGCCGTGCTCAGATGTCGATCGCTTCCTGGTCCACCCGCGCTGCGGACTCGACCAGCCAGTTCCGCCTCGGTTCGACCTTCTCACCCATCAGCAGTTCGAGTGCCGCCTCGGCCGAGTCGATGTCGTCCATGGTGATCCTGCGGACCGACCGGGTCGCGGGATTCATCGTCGTCTCCCACAGTTCGTCGGCGTCCATCTCACCGAGGCCCTTGAACCGGGGCACCGGGGTGACGATCTGCTTGCCGGCCTTCTCCAGCCTGGCGACGGTGGTCTCCATCTCGCGCTGGGTGAACGTGAAGATGGTCTCGGAGTTGCGACCCTTGGTGACGATCTTGTGCAGCGGCGGCATCGCGGCGTAGAGCCTGCCGTCCTCGATGACCGGCCGCATGTACTTGGCGAACAGCGTGATCAGCAACGTCCTGATGTGCGAGCCGTCGACGTCGGCGTCGGCCATCAGGATGACCCGCCCGTAGCGCATTGCCGGCAGGTCGAACGTGCGGCCGGTGCCGGAGCCGAGCACCTGCACGATGGACGCGATCTCCACGTTGCGCAGCGTGTCGGCGAGGCTGGCCTTCTGCACGTTGAGAATCTTGCCGCGCAACGGAAGCAGCGCCTGGTACTCAGAAACCCTGGCCATTCTGGCCGAGCCCAATGCGGAGTCGCCTTCCACGAGGAAAAGCTCACTCCGGGACACGCCGGTGGTGCGGCAGTCGACCAGTTTCGCCGGCATGGCCGCGCCTTCCAGCGCTGTCTTGCGCCGGGCCGCGTCCTTCTGCTGTTTCTGGGTGAGCCGGACGCGGGCCGCGTCGACGACCTTCTGCAGGACCGTCTTGGCTTCGGTCTTGGTCTTGCGGTCCTCGGTCCACGCCTTGATGTGGCGCTCGACGACGGCCTGGATGACCTTGGTGATGCCGGCGGTGGACAGCTCGTCCTTGGTCTGCGACGTGAACTGCGGCTCGGGGATCCGCACGTGGACGACGGCCGTCATGCCTTCGAGCACGTCGTCCAGCAGCGGCGGGTCCTCCTTCGGCTTGAGCAGGCCCCTGCTGCGCGACACGGCGTCCTGCATCGCACGCAGCGCCGCCCGTTCGAAGCCCTTGCGGTGGGTGCCACCGTGCACGTTGCGGATGGTGTTGGTGAAGCACTCCACGGTGCGCTCGTAACCGGTGCCCCAGCGGAACGCGACCTCGACCTCGGCGGTGCGCTCCACTTTGGACCGCATGACACCGTTCTCGTCGGCCGCGTTCTCCAGGTAGGTGCCGGTGCCGTTGGCCAGCAGCATGCCGGACACCGGTCGCTCGCCTGCCGGCGTGAGGAACTCGACCATGTCGGAGATGCCGTTGGGGTAGTGGAACGTCTGTTCCTCGATGGCGCCGCCGGTGGCGTCGCGCAGCACGTAGGTGACGCCGGGCACGAGGAACGCGGTGTGTCGGAGCTTGGCCAGCACGGAGTCGACGTTGAGCGTCGCGCCGGGGTCGAAGTAGCGCGCGTCGTACCAGTACCGGATCGACGTTCCGCTGCCTTCGCCGCGCTTCATCTTGCCGGTCACCTGCAGGCCGGAGCGCTGGGTGAACTTGGCCTTCGGGCCGGGACCGTCGAACTCGCCGGGCACGCCGTGCGCGAACGACATCTGGTGCACCTTGCCAGCCAGCTTCACGGTGACGTCGAACCGCAGGGCCAGCGCGTTCACGGCGGACGCGCCGACGCCGTGCAGGCCGCCGGAGGTCTTGTAGCCCGATCCGCCGAACTTGCCACCGGCGTGCAGCCTGGTCAGCACCAGCTCGACACCGGACAGACCGGACTTCGCGTGCACACCGGTCGGAATGCCTCTGCCGTCGTCGTCCACCTGGACGCTGCCGTCCGCGTGCAGCGTTACCACGATCCTGGTGGCGTGACCGCCGATGCCTTCGTCGGTCGAGTTGTCCACGATCTCGGTGTACAGGTGGTTGATGCCTCGGCTGTCGGTGGACCCGATGTACATGCCGGGTCGCTTCCGAACCGCTTCCAGACCCTCCAGGTGTGTCAGGTCGTCGGCCCCGTACAGGGTCTCAGCAGTCACAGGGTCGTTCTCCCAGGTCGTGGCGTGCGGACACGGCGCTCGGTGTGGGAACCACACCGGCGACCACGTTACTTGAGCGTATCCGCCGCACCCGACATCCCGGGCCTCGGACAGGCCGACAGCGCACAAACCCGGGTAATGGCACACGGGTCGCTTCGCTCCTGGCCCTCCCGCGCCAGGGCCTATCGGATCCGCTCCGTGACCGCGTCCATCGACTGCCGGTGTCGGCTCGGCCGCCGCTTGGTCGTCGTGCGGAGCTCGGCGGCGAACGAGGGGAGCCAGACCTGCACCTGGGCGCCACCCAGGCGTGATCGTCCGATGTGGACTCCGCCGCCTGCTCCCTCGGCGACTCTGCGGACTATGTCCAGGCCGAGACCGGTCGACCCCTGACCGCCTGCCCCGTGGCCTCGGCGTACGGCGGCCTCCGGGTCGGCGATGCCGGGGCCTGCGTCCTCGACCACCACGAACACCGAGCCGTGGTCGGCCAGCAGCGCCACGGAGAAGCCGACCCGCTCGTCCGTGTGCCGGAACACGTTGCCCAGCAACACGTCCATCACACCGGCCAGGTCGGTGGCCGCCACCGGGACCGGCGCCGGTGTGCCACCGCCGATGAAGCGCCAGGCCCTGCCCTGGTCCTCGGCCAGCGCCGACCAGAACGCCAGTCGCTCACGCAGCACCTCGGCGGCGTCGCAGCGCACCGGGCCGGCAGCCCTGCCCTGGCCACGCGCCGCCCTGATGATCTGGTCGACCTCCTGCTCAAGGCGCCGCACGGCACTGCGGGTCTGCTCGGCCTCGTGCCCGTCACCCAGTGCGGCGGCGTTCAGCCGCAGCGCCGTGAGCGGTGTACGCAGCCGGTGCGACAGGTCGGCGGCCAGTTCCCGTTCAGCGGCCAGCATCTGCTCCATCCGGCCTGCCATCGTGTTGAACGCCAGGCCTGCCTCACGCAGTTCGTAGGGGCCCTGCGCCGTGACCCGCACGGTGGTGTCACCGGACCCGAGCGTTCTGGCCACCTCGGCGAGGTGCTTGGCAGCGCGGACCAGGCGGGCGGCCAGTCGGTCGGCGAGCAGCGTCGAGCCGACGACGAGCACCAGCGCCACCCCGGAGAGCACCAGCCACGCCGTGCCGACGCCCTGGTTGAGCTCGGCGTCGGGCAGGAACACCTCGACCACGGCGACCCTGCCCTGGCCGAGCACGACGGGTTGCAGCACCGAGTACCCGCCGATGGTGTCGGTGGTGGCCGCGGTGGCGTGCCGCATGGCCTGGGTCAGCGCGGCACCGGTGGCGTGACTGGTGCCGACGACGGCGCCGGCCGGCAGATGGATGGCGATGTCACCGGCGGTGCCGGCATCGGTGCTGGCCAGGGCCCTGTGCAGCGCCTCGGCGTCCGTGGTGACGGCCAGCACAGGCGCCATCGCGGCTGCCTGCTGCTCCGCGTCGGCGAACGCCTTGTCGTGCGCTGTCTGGCGGACGGTGAGCGCCAGCGGGATGAGGAACGCGAGCGCGACCATCGCGGTCACCGCCACCGCGACCCGCGCCAGCGCCCACCTCATGCCGGCTGCTGTGGTTCGACCAGTTTCACACCGACACCCCGGACGGTGTGCAGGTAGCGCGGTGCCGCTGCGCGTTCGCCGAGTTTGCGGCGCAGCCAGGACAGGTGCACGTCGATGGTCTGGTCCTCGCCGTAGGGCTGCTGCCACACCTGGGCGAGCAGTTCCCGCCTGCTGACCACCTCACCCGGCCGGGCGGCCAGGAACGCGAGCAGGTCGAACTCCCTGCGCACCAGGTCCAGCGGCGCGCCGTTCAGCGTGGCCTCCCTGCGGCGCAGGTTCATCCGCAGGCCGCCGACCTCGATCACGTGCTGGTCGGTGCCCCGCTGGGTGCGCCGCAGCAGCGCGGTGAGCCGGGCGTTGAGGTGCTCACCGGAGAACGGCTTGATCAGGTAGTCGTCCGCCCCGCTGTTGAGCAGCGCGACGATGGTGGCCTCCTCGTCCTGCGCCGTGGCCACGATGACGGGCACGTCGCACACGCTGCGCATCATCTTGAGCGCCTCGGCACCCGGCAGGTCGGGCAGGCCGAGGTCGAGCACGACGACATCGGGGCACCGCTGAGCCACCTCACGCAGTGCCTCCAACGCGGTGCCGACGCTACGCACCGAATGCGATGCCTCAGTCAGATACCGGATGACCGCCGTTCGCACGGCAGGCTCATCCTCGACCACGAGCACGTTCGCCACAGTGGTGCACGGTACGACATGGATCGGGCAAGATGGGCGCCGTGCGGTCCCTGTCCATCGTCGTCGCCTGGCTCGCCGCGACCGCCGTCGCGGTCGGCGTGTCGTGGCTGGGCGTGCGAACGGTGGTGCACGACGCCGTGGTGACCCCACCGGAAATCGCCGTGCCGGCCAGCCCGCTGCGCTCCGGCACCCCGCCACCCACACCACCGGCCACGTCCGTTCTGCCCAGTCCGACAACGACTGTTCGGCCCACCACCACTACGCTGCCTGCCACGTCGACGACCGTGCCGACCACGAAATCGGTGGCATCGACGACGGTGAATGCGAATGTGCACAGCTACTCGGTGCAGGGCGGACAGGTCGTGCTGTCGCTGAGTCCGACGTCGGCGACACTCGTTTCGGCGACTCCGTCGGACGGCTATTCGGTTCAGGTGTGGCAGGAAACCGGCTGGCTGCGGGTGGACTTCAGTTCCAGCGGCGGGACGTCGTCGCTGTTCGCCACCTGGAACGGCCACCCGCCGTCGGTGCAGACCTACGAATCCTGAATACGGATAACCGTCGCTTAGGATTGGCTTAATTCCGGCCCGTTCCTCCGTCGTTATGTTCATGGCGATTCCCTTTCTGTGCTGTTGGAAAGCCATGACGTTCGGAGGATTGATGCGCAAGGCGCTGCGGTGGGTGGCGATCGGTGGGACGACGGTCGCGTTGGCAGTCGGTGCCGGGGTGGTGCTCAATGGCACCGCTTCGGCCGACGAGATGACGGCCACCTTCGCCAAGTCGAGCCAGTGGGACGACGGGTACGTGGCGAGCTACGTCGTGCGCAACACCGGCAGCACCGCCGCGTCCGGCTGGACGGTGCAGTTCAGCCTGCCGGCCGGGGACACCGTCACCGGGCTGTGGAACGGCGTGATGACCAAGCAGGGCACGCACGTCACGGTCCGCAACGACGACTGGAACGGCACGCTGAGCCCTGGTTCCAGCACCGACTTCGGTTTCCAGGTGCAGGGTCCCGGTGGTGACCAGCCGAGCGGATGCACCATCAACAACGCGAACTGCGGCGGCGGCACGGCGCCCTCGACCCCGGTGGGGGAGCCGACCACGACGACGGCACCGCCGACCACCACGAAGCCGGCACCGCCCGGCACGACCACAGCGCCGCCGACCAGTGCGCCCACCAGCGTGCCGCCGCCGGCCACCGGTTCGTTCGGCGCGTTCGCGCCCTACGCCGACCTGTCGCTGTTCCCGCTCTACGACCTGGCGGGCGCCGCCAAGGCCACCGGTGGCAAGTTCTTCAACCTGGCGTTCGTCATCGACAGCGGCAACAACTGCACGCCCAAGTGGGGCGGCGTGACCGCGTTGAACGACCCGTCGATCGCGTCCGACATCAGCTCGCTGCGCGCTGCCGGCGGCAACGTGCGGGTGTCCTTCGGTGGCGCCAACGGCAGCGAACTGGCACTGAACTGCTCCGGCGCGCAGACGCTGGCCGCCGCCTACCAGAGCGTGATCGGTTCGGTGAACGCGACGCAGATCGACTTCGACGTCGAGGGCGCCGCACTGGGCAACACGGCGGCGAACGACCGGCGCAACCAGGCCATCAAGATCCTGGAGGCGCAGAACAAGTCGCTCAGCGTGTCCTACACGCTGCCCGTGCTGCCCTCCGGTCTCACCCAGGACGGCGTGAACCTGTTGCAGAGCGCCAAGACCAACGGTGCCACGGTGTCCGCTGTGAACATCATGGCGATGGACTACGGCAGCGCGTTCCCCGCCGACATGGGCCAGAACGCGATCGACGCGGCCACTGCCGTGCAGGCGACGGTCAAGTCGGTGTGGGGACTGTCCGATGCGGACGCGTGGCGCATGATCGCTGTCACGCCGATGATCGGCGTCAACGACGTCAGCTCGGAGACGTTCACCACCGCGGACGCCACGAAGTTGGTCACCTTCGCCCAGTCCAAGCATCTCGCCTGGCTGTCGTTCTGGTCGGCGGCACGGGATCAGCAGTGTGCCGGTGGTGCGCAGAGTTTCGCGTCGCCGACGTGCTCGAGCATCGTGCAGTCGCCCAACGCGTTCGCGAAGATCTTCGCCGGTTACGCCGGCTGACCGGTCCGTAAGTAAGGACCCACCGCGACGCCCCGGTCCGGCACCCCCGGGGCGTTGCGGTGTTCTCGTATCAGGGGACGAGCAGTTGAGTGATCCGCTCGGCCGGCATCGGCCTGCCGAGGTGGTAGCCCTGACCGAAGTCGCAGTCCAGGCCCCGCAGGTGCTCCGCCTGGCCTGCGGTCTCGATGCCTTCGGCCGTCACGCTCAGGTCCAGGTCGTGGCTCAACGTGATGAGCGCCGGCAGGATCGTCTCGTTGGACCGGTTGGCCTCGCTCGGCGAGTCGACGCCACGCAGGAAGCTGGCCGCCAGCTTGACGTTGTGCACCGGCAGGTCGGCCAGGTAGGCGAGGTTCGAGTAGCCGGTGCCGAAGTCGTCGATGGACAGACGGATACCCAGCCCGGTCAGCGCGTGCAGGGTGTCCAGGGCGTCGTCGTCGGAACCGATGAACGCACTCTCGGTGATCTCCAGTTGCAGCCACTCGGCGGGCCAGCCGGTACGCCGCAGCACGGCGCCGATGGCGTGCACCAGGCCGGGGGTCCTGATCTGCGCGACCGCCAGGTTCACGCTCATCAGCAGCGGCTCACCGGTCTCCGTGCGCCACGCGGCGGCCTGGTCGCACGCCTGTTCCAGCAGCGCGATGCCCAGCGGCACGATCAACCCGGTGTCCTCGGCGGGCGGGATGAACATGCCGGGGCTGATCAGGCCGAACTCCGGGTGGTGCCAGCGGGCCAGCGCCTCCACCCCGACCAGCGCGTTGTCCGACAGGCGTACCAGCGGCTGGTAGGCCAGGCCGAACTCGCCACGCGCCAACCCGGCCGGCATGGCAGCGGTCAGCGTGTGCTTCTGTACGTCGGATGCGTTGCGGTCCGGGTCGAACACCGCCCAGCGGCCGCCGCGCCGGTGACCGCCGTGGTCGGTCTTCGCCCAGCCGACGCTGATGTCCGCGGCTCTGATCAGCTCGACGGCCTGGGCGCCTGCCACCTCCTGCTCGACGATGCCGGCGCTGGCGGTGATCGGGATCTGCATGCCGTCCAGCCGGACGGGGTCGCTCAGGGTGCGCAGCGCCCGGTCGGCGACCTTGGCCACGTCGTCGCTGGTGGTGGTGCGTTCCAGGCCGATGGCGAACGTGTCGCCGCCCAGGTGCGCCAGGAAGTGCCCGTACCGGTTGGCCTGCGGGCGCAGCCGGTTCGCCACCGCGAGCAGTAACTGGTCGGCCTTCTCCATGCCGATGCTGTCGTTGATCGTCTTGAACCGGTCCAGGTTGATCAGGCACAGGCCGACGCGCGCGCCCTCCGGCGCCCGGACCAGCGTCTCTTCCAGCCAGCCGGTGAACTGGGCACGGTTGGGCAGGTCGGTCAGCTGGTCGTGCAGCAGGGCGTGCTGGAGCCGGCGGTACATCCTGCGCTGCTGGTCGCGCCAGGCGGCCCGCTCCGCTCGGTTGATGTCCTCGGCCGCGGTGAGCGCCGCGTCCCGGAGTGCCTCGGTGAAGCCGGTGGCGAACTGCCCGAGCAGTGCGGCCAGCCTGCTGCGCGTCGTGTGACCGCGGACGCCGAGTTCGTCGAGCAGCCGGTTACCGAGCAGATTGATGGAGTCGCCCAGCGTGCGCGGCGATGACATGTGGTTGGCAACCAGATACGCACCGACACGATGCCCGACGGTGGCGTCGAACTCGGGTGCGCCCAGTGCGCCGACGATGCGCCGCAACGCCTGTTCCATCACGGCACGGGCGTGCGCTCGGCCTTCCGGGACGAAGCTGCTGGTCGAGACCACTCGCGCCCATGCTCTGGCCAGCTCGCTGATCCGCTGGTCGGCCGACTCGTCGGGGATGAGCGCCATGCGCGTCATCCGCTCGGCGGCAGGCTTGTTGGGCAGCCGTCCGGCGGCAGCCTGGTCAGGCATGCTGCCGCGCCCTGCGCTGGTGTTCGGCCGTGGCTGTGTCATGTGCTGCTCTCGGTGGCTCGAGTCTCCTGTTGTGTCACGTGGTGTGGCGGTACCCGTGTCGCTGGCCGATTGTGACCCGGCGACAACGGAAAAGCCAGGGTGTCTAATGCCGGGAACGGTCAGTGGATCAGCGTTTTCGCCCAACGACCGCGAGAATGGCCGGCTGAGCTGGGTCATCCCGGGCCTCGGGGTCGGGATGCCAGTCGGTGACGGTGACGACGCCCGGCTCGATCAGGTCCATACCGGCGAGCATGTCGAGCACCTGTGCACGGCTGCGCATGTGGACCGCCGTCGGCGTCCGCTGGTAGATCGCGCGGATCTCCTCGGTCTCGTCCTCCATGTTCTCGACGTTCGTGGCGTGCGTCATCGCGATGTAGCTGTCCTGGACCAGGGCCTCCCGGATCTGGGCCAGGATGCCCTGCGGGTCGTCCGTCTCGGGTACGAAGTGCAGCACCGCGTTGAGCAGCACGGCCACCGGCCGGGAGAAGTCCAGCAGGCGGGTGACTTCCGGGTGGTACAGGATGTCGCCGGGGGCCCGCAGATCGGCCTGGATCACCTCGGCCAGCGGGTTGCCGGCCAGGATCGCCTGGCTGTGCGCGACCGCCACCGGGTCGATGTCCACATACATCACCTTGGCGTCCGGTGCCGCGGCCTGGGCGACCTCGTGCACGTTGCCCAGGGTGGGGATGCCGGAGCCGATGTCCAGGAACTGTCGCACGCCGGCGGCCACCAGCCAACGCACCGACCGGCCGACGAAGGCCCGGTTCGCGTGGCCGACAGCGATCGCACCGGGCAGCATCTTCTCGGCACGGTCCACGAACTCGCGGTCGATCGCGAAGTTGTGGTACCCGCCCAGCGCGTAGTCGTACATCCGGGCAGCGTTGGGCACGGTGACCTCAACGCCTTCCGGCACCCAGTCAGGTAGCTCCACCCGCAGTTTCCTCATCTGCTCCGCGGCAACGATGATCCTCACAGGTTACTGCGCCACGGCGCGGACGTGTGCGGTTGCCTGTAACAACTGACACCGAGCGGGATTCAGTGGCACTGCGTCGATTCCAGCTCACGTTGGGTGGTCAACCCAGGTAGGTCGTGCGGAAGCACGCTGTCCGGAACGGGACGTCGACGACCCCGCGAGACGTCGCCGGGTTGCCGTTGAGGTAGGTGCGCGCGTTCTTCAGCACCTCGATCCGGTCCACTTCGGACAGCGCGAGGACGTGGGTGTAGGTGCCGAGCGACGCTACGAGTTCGTCCACCGTCATCCGCTGCCGCCAGCTGTGCACCAGTTCCTCCGGTGGGCTGAACGGGGCGCCGGCCGGCAGCTCGAACAGTCCTGGTCCCCGACCGGGTTCGCCGACCTTCCAGGTGATCTCGTCCAGCTTGGCGCGCCAGCCGATCCTGCGGTCCGGGATGCTCCACGACACCCCGAGGACACCGCCGGGCACGAGCACCCTGGCGACCTCCGGGAACGCGAGCAGCGGGTCGGCCCAGTGCCACGCCGAGTTGCTGAACACCGCCCGCACGGAGCCGTCGGGCAGCGGGATGTGTTCCGCACCGCCGTCCAGCACCGTCACACCTGGACAGTGCGCGGCCAGCATGGCTCGCATCGCGGGGTTGTGCTCGACCGCGAACACCTCGGGCACCCTGCGGGACAGCGGTTCGGTGAACAGCCCGGTACCGGCACCGATGTCGACGGCGACATCGATGCCGGTACCGACGAGCCAGTCCACCGTCGCCTCGGGAGGCTGTGGCCGGAACCGGTGGTACGCCTCGGCCGCAGAGCCGAATCTCATGCCCGGGGCGGAATCCATGTCCGTGACGGTTCCTGTCGTCGCTCGGTGATGGGGCGTCATTCCTCGGCTACCGTCTCGTGCCGCCAGGACACGAAGCGGTGATCCGCGGCGAGCAGCAGCTGGTTGAGCAGATAGCCGACGATGCCGAGCAGCACGAAGCACGCCCACGTCAGCGGGTAGTCGAAATCGCCGCTGGCGAAGCCGAGCTGGTAGCCCAGCCCGCTGGTGGCGCCGCCGATGACCTCACTGATCACCATCAGGATCAGGGCGAGGCCGAGGCTGACCCGTAGGCCGGTGAGGATCTTCGGTGCAGCGGCGGGCGCGACCACGGTGACCGCGTGCCGCAGCCGTCCGGTCCGGTAGGAGTGCGACGTGTCGATCAGCACCGGCTCGATGGTGCGCACGCCCTCGATGGTCTGCACGAGGATCGGGAACGCGCAACCCAACGCGATGGTGGTGATCTCCAGGTTGGTGCCCAGATGCGTCCAGATCACCAGTACCGGAATCAGCAGCACCGGTGGGATGGCCCTGATGAACGCGCCGACCGGTTCGATCACGTCAGCGGCCCTGGGCAGCATGCCGAGTATCAGGCCGAGCCCGACGCCACCGACGACGGCGATGCCCCAGCCGATGCCGATCTTGGCCAGCGAGATCGGAATGCTCGCGGCCAGTGTCGACGCGTTCTGCCACGCCGACGTCGCGATCGTGGTCGGTGGCGGCGCGTACGGATTGTGCAGGCCCGCGGTGGCCAGTTGCCAGATCACCACGACGAAAGCGAGGGTGCCCCAGCGCTGGGCGAACCGCACCAGCCAGCGAGACGAGCCGGTCTGACCGCTCTCCGGGGTCCCTGATGTCACCGGGTGCAGCCGGGGCAGTCGCTCAGCCAGCAGCAGTGCCTGGTTGACCGCGTAGCCGAGGATTCCGATGATCACCGTGCCGGCCAGCACCGTCGTCGTGTCGCCGACCGCCTCGCCCGCGTTCCACAGGTAGGCGCCGATGCCGCCGCTGATGCCGGTGATCAGGCCGGTGGACACGATGATGATCAGTTCGAGGGCGACGGACACACGAAAGCCGATCAACGTGGCCCTCACCACGGCGGGCAGCCGCACCCGCGCCGCCACGGCGAGCTTGCGCAGGCCGAACACCCGCGCGGTGTCCAGCAGCAGCGGGTCGGTCTCCCGGATCGCCGCGATCACGCCGAACAGCATCGGCCACGTGCCGGCGAAGACCGCGAGCGTGATGGTGGTGACCGGGCCCGCGCCCAGCAGCACCGTGGACACCGGGATGAGCGCGACCGCGGGGATCGGTCGGATGAACTCGATCACCGCGCCCGCCGCGGTCCGCACGCCGGGCAGGCTGCCCAGCAGCAGGCCCAGCGGCACGGCGATCAGGATGGTGATCCCCAGCGACAGCGCCCAGGTCAGCAGCGTGGCCACCAGGGCGACCACGAAATCGGACTCCCCGAACAGGGAGACCGCGCGTGCCAGCACCCCGGTCGGGGCGGGCAGCAGGAACGAGTCCACGATGCCGGCCCGGCTGACGATCTCCCAGATGAGGAAGAGGCCAACCAGGCCGGCTACGCCGCGGAGGAGGCGACTGTTCAAGATCAGGACGACGACGCCGCGAACGGAGCCAGGATCTGGCGGACGTCGTAGTGGGTCTTGATGAAGCCCGCCTTCTGCATCAGGTCGGCGACCCGCTGGATCCGGCTCGGGTCCAGGTCGGCCGGGAAGCCGGGCAGCGCCATGACGTCCAGCACGTTCTGCGACAGCTTGGGCAGGTGCTTGTGGATCGCTGCCTCGACGGTCTGCCGGTTGGTGGTGGCAGCCGCACCCTTGGCCATCGCCCGCTGGAACGCGGCGAGGGTCTTCGGGTCGTTCTGGACGAACTTGGTGGTCGCGATGAAACCGGCGTTCGGGATGTTCGCCTCAGCACTGCCGGCCGGGAAGATGTCGGCGGCCGGGCGGGCACCCAGGGCCTGGGCGGCCTCGGTGGTGTACGGCTCGCTGGTGGCGGCCGCGTCCACGCTCTTGCTCTTCATCGCCTGCTCGCTCTGGGCGTAGGGCACGACGACGAAGTGGACCTGGGTCGGATCCACGTTGACGGCGACCAGGCTCTGCTTCAGCGTCGCCACGATCGCGTCGTTCAGCGAGCTGACGCCGACGGTCTTGCCCTTCAGGTCGGCCAGCTTCGTGATGCCGCTGGCAGGAAGGGCCGAGATCACGAAGGTGTGCGGCGCGGTGCTCGGGCCGTCGAAGACCAGCTTGAGCGGTGCGCCACCGATCGCGGCCTTGATGGCGCTGACGTCGCTGGCCAGGGTGATGTCCAGCGCGCCACCCTGCAACTGGGCCAGCGCCTGGGTGCCGTTGGTCGTGGTGACGATCTTGACATTCAGGCCTTGCGCCTTGAAGTAGCCCTGGTCCTCCGCGATGTAGAGCGCCGAGGAGGAAGCACCGGAGATCGCACCGACGTTGATGCTGGTCTTCTCGAGGCTCTGCGGAGTCGACGACCCACCCGATGATGACGAGTCGGAACTGCTTCCGGAAAGCGCGCTGCAGGAAGTCGCCAGCACAAGCGCGCCGACTGCGGCCGCACTGAGGGCGGTTCGGCCGATTAACCGGCCGAACTGGGCATCGCGAACACGCCACACCATGGTATCAATTTCCTTTGCCGTGAAGGATGCGTGATTGAGAATCACGTGGGAAGGGGCCGTGTGAAACAAATGAAATCTCGGGCGGGATGGAGCTGTTTTCCGGGAATGCCGCCGCGTGCCCGCACGACGGCGATCCGGTCGAAGGGGTGCACAGGCGAATCGCGATTCCGACTCCGCCGACGGTCCCTGGTCCGCCTGCCGACGGTCGAGCGCCGATGGTCCTGACCGGCGTGTCGACGGGACGGCTGGCGGCCGACCCTGCCTGGCGGCCGGGGCGGTAGCTGGGGGTCGGGCGGTTCACGGGACGAAATGCACCTTTACTACCAGTAATGACGGGGTCGCTGCCGGTCGGGTTACGGCCCGCCGCAGCTCACGTTTGGGCCCGGTGGCAGCGTTGCCGTCCGGAAAGCCTTGCGGGCTCGGGACGATACCCCGTAGGTGTCGTCCGAGCCATGGCCGGGCACTCTGTTCGGTCCGGTGTGCCGTCGTTGTGTGGGCCAAGTGTCGACACTTGGCTCGATACAGAAAGTGTCGACACTTGGCACGACGGTGCGACGCGACAACCCGGACCAGCCGCCCTGCCGGGACCCCCAGGCACCGGAACCTCGACGACCGTCGCCTCGCGCGGCGTCACCACTGTGGGTAGCAAAACCCAGTTCCAGGTTGACGCGAGCGACACATGCGCTGTCAATGAATGCGAGGTCAGGAAATCTTCCAGACCCTTTCACGATGCTGCCCCCACCGTCACGGTATGTGTTCCACGGCGCGGTTGGGGTTGCGTCGACACCCAGCGCAGAACGCGCGGGCGGTGTCGATTCGTGATCACGGGCGCCAGAATGGCACGCTGTCGACAGCGTGTCAAACCCCATGTCAATCGTTTTCATGATGTCGCGGGAAGTCGTCAGCATCAAATTTGGCACCGACTATATCCATCGCTGATGGACCGTATTCACAGTTGACAGACGTGCCCGGCCCGGCGCGCGGGTGTCCGGCGGCGGTGGCAGCCTGCCCATGGTGGACATGATGAAGGGAGACCGTGAGTGAGCAGCGCGGATGTACTGATTGATGCATTTGGTCGGATTCGCGAGACCGTGCACGAGGCCGTGGACGGTCTGCGGCCGGACGACCTGGCGTATCAGGTGGACGAGAGCGCCAACTCGATCGCGTGGCTGGTCTGGCACCTCACCCGAGTGCAGGACGACCATGTCGCCGAGGTCGCCGGTCTCGAGCAGGTGTGGACGCGGGCAGGCTGGGTGGACCGGTTCGGCCTGCCGTTCGACCGGTCGGCCACCGGCTACGGCGACAAACCCGCCGACGTGGCGGCTGTGAAGGTGTCCGGTGAACTGCTCGTCGGCTACCACGACGAGGTGTACGAGCAGACCGTCGAGTACGTGCGCGGACTGACCGACGACGACCTGCCCAGGGTCGTGGACGACCGGTGGGACCCGCCGGTCACGCTGAGTGTCCGGTTGGTCAGCGTGATCTCCGACGATCTCCAGCACGTGGGGCAGGCCGCTTTCCTGCGTGGCTTCCTGCTGCGTCGTTGACCGTGCCGGCCGATGACCTGCGGGTCGGCGTCCAGGAGTGGGTGGAGCGCATCGTCGGCCCGTACCAGGTGGTCGGCGACCGATCGTGGGAGCACGGAGAGTCCTTCGTCGTCCAGGTGCGCGACGGCGAAGGCACGACGTGGTTCGCCAAACGCCACCGACGGTCCGATCGGCACGCCAGGGAACTGGCCGCCTACCAGCACTGGGTGCCCGCGCTCGGCTCGCGGGCACCCAGGCTGCGCGCGCACGACACCGACCTGAAGGTCCTGCTGCTGTCCTCGGTGCCGGGTTCGCCCGGCCCCGAGGACGCCATGGCGCCCGCGCTCCAGCACCAGGCAGGCCAGTTGCTGCGGCTGCTGCATGACGCCGCGCCCGAGCAGCCGTGGCCGGACTTCGCCGCCAAGCAATTGGACCGTTTCGAGGCGCAGGCGGCGCGGGCCGCCGACCTGGTCGACGCGCCGTCGCTGGACTACGCCCGTGCCCAGGTCAGGGAACTGGCCGGATTGCCGGCGCAGGTGAAGGTGCCGTGCCACCTGGACTACGGCCCGCGCAACTGGATCGTCGCGTCGGGTCTGCTGTACGTGATCGACTTCGAGTTCGCCGAGCCGCACTGCTGGCTGCAGGACCTCGGCAGGCTGTTCTATCAGCCATGGCAGGAGCACCCGGACGCCCGCGCCGCCTTCCTGGCCGGCTACGGCAGGTCGCTGACCGACGACGACATCGGCGTACTGGTCGCGCTCGGCGCATCGGCGGCCGTGTCGACCGTCGTGTGGGCGCGCTCGCACGGTGACGCACCGTTCGAGGCGAGCGGCCGACGGTGCCTTGCCGACCTGATGGCAGGCGCCTGCCGGTAGGTTTGGCGGGGATCCACGTCGTAACCGCCGCCGAAAAGCCCGAGGACTGCCGCAGTGCTGACCATGCAGGACGCCTTGCTCGCGTTGACGAAGTTCTGGACCGACCGGGGCTGCATGGTGGTGCAGCCGTTCAACACCGAGGTCGGTGCCGGCACGTTGAACCCGGCGACCGTGCTACGGGTGCTGGGTCCCGAGCCGTGGCACGTGTCCTATGTCGAACCGAGCGTCCGGCCGGACGACGCCCGCTACGGCGAGAACCCGAACCGTCTGCAGACCCACACCCAGTTCCAGGTGATCCTCAAGCCCGATCCCGGCGACCCGCAGGAGCTCTACCTGGGCAGCCTCGCCGCGCTGGGGATCGACGTGGACGCGCACGACGTCCGCTTCGTCGAGGACAACTGGGCGTCGCCCGCGCTGGGCGCGTGGGGCCTTGGCTGGGAGGTGTGGCTGGACGGGCTGGAGATCACCCAGTTCACCTACTTCCAGCAGGCCGGCGGCGCCACCCTGGACCCGGTGTCGGTGGAGATCACCTACGGCGTCGAGCGCATCATGATGGCGCTGCAGGGCGTCGACCACTTCACCAAGATCGCCTACGCCCCCGGCATCTCCTACGGCGAGGCGTTCGGCCAGGCCGAGTACGAGATGAGTCGGTACTACCTGGACGACGCCGACGTCGAGGCCACCAAGCGGCTGTTCGAGGACTACGCGGCCGAGGCGCGTCGGATGCTGGACGCCCGGCTTCCGGTGCCGGCGCACTACTTCGTGCTCAAGTGTTCGCACGCGTTCAACGTGCTCGACGCGCGTGGCGCGGTGTCCACGACGGAACGGGCGCGGGCGTTCGGCCGGATGCGTGGCCTGTCGCGTGAGGTCGCCCAGTTGTGGCAGGAGCGTCGCGACGAACTCGGCCACCCGCTCGGCGTGTCCCAGCCGGCGGCGCCGGCGGCACTGCCCGACGTGCTGCCCGAGGTGTCGGCGGAGTCGACGCTGCTGTTCGAGATCGGCACCGAGGAGCTGCCGGCCGCCGAGGTGGCCCGCGCTGCCGAACGAGTGCGCGACGCCGTCACCACCAAGCTCGCGGCGACCCGACTCGCGCACGGCGAGATCCGCTGTGACGCGACGCCGCGCCGGATCGTCACCGTGGTGGATGCCGTGGCGCCGCGGGAGCCCGACGCCGAGCGCACCGTGCGCGGCCCCAAGGTCACCGCCGCGTTCGACGCGGACGGCAATCCCACGAAGGCGGCCAGCGGTTTCGCCCGAGGGCAGGGTGTCGACGTGGCCGACCTGCGGCGGGTGGAGGTGCAGGGCGCCGAACACGTCGCCGTGGTGCGCACCGACACCGGCAGGGGAGCGGTCCAGGTGCTGTCCGCTCTGCTCGGCGAGGTGGTCGCGGAACTGCGCGCCGACAAGAACATGCGCTGGAACGACCCTGCGCTGTCGTTCACCCGCCCGGTGCGCTGGCTCGTCGCACTGCTGGACGACGTCGAGGTGCCGATCGCGGTGTCGACCCTGGCCGGTGGCCGGACCACCCGCGTGCACAGGACTGCCGCGCAGCCCGTCGTCGAGGTGCCCAGCGCCCGTGGCTACGCGGATTTCCTTGCCACACATGACATTGTGCTCGACACGCCGACCCGGCGTTCGCTGATCGTGGCGGCCGCGGCCGAGTTGGCGGCCGGCGTCGGCGGCACTGTGGACACGGTGGGCGAGGCGGCGCTGCTGGACGAGATCGCGAACCTGGTCGAGGCACCGACGCCGATCCTAGGCACGTTCGCGGAGCGTTATCTCGAGCTGCCGCAGGAAATCCTGGTCACCGTGATGCGCAAGCACCAGCGGTACCTGCCGGTGCGCGACGAGCGCGGCACGCTGCTGCCGTACTTCGTCACCGTGGCCAACGGCTCGTGTGACGTGGATGTGGTGCGCGGCGGCAACGAGGCGGTGCTGCGGGCTCGCTACGACGACGCAGCGTTCTTCTGGCGGGCCGACCTGCGCACCGAGCCCTCGACCATGAAGGCAGGCCTGGACAAGCTGGCGTTCGCCGAAGGCCTCGGATCGATGGCCGACCGGGCCAACCGGATCGCCGTCGTCGCGGCGGCGCTGGCCGAGGAGATCGGCCTTGCTTCGTCGGACAGCGGCACGCTGGCCAGGGCGGCGCGGTTGGCCAAGTTCGACCTCGGTTCGCAGATGGTGATCGAGTTGACCAGCCTCGCCGGCACCATGGCCCGCGAGTACGCGCTGCGGTCCGGCGAACCGGCCGAGGTCGCGACGGCGCTGTACGAGATGGAACTGCCAAGGTCGGCGGGCGACCGGTTGCCGGTGACGCCGGCCGGTGCGCTGCTGTCCCTGGCCGACCGGCTCGACCTGCTGGCCGGCCTGTTCGCGTCGGGCGCCAACCCGACCGGTAGCTCCGACCCGTTCGGCCTGCGTCGGGCGGCGCTCGGTGTCGTCGCGGTGCTGCGGACCGTGCCGGCACTGCGCCGGGTCACGCTCACCTCGGGGCTGGCCGCTGCGGCTGCCGCCTTGCGTGAGCAGGGTGTCGACGTGCCGGACACCGCACTGGCCAACGCTCGTGAGTTCGCGGTGCGCCGGTACGAGCAGCAGTTGCTGGACGCCGGCCACGACCACCGGGTCGTCTCGGCCGTGCTGCCGCTGGCCGACGCCCCGGCAGCAGCCGACGAGACACTGGCCGAGGTGACGCGGCGCGCGGGCGACCAGGAGTTCGCCGACCTGGTCGCGGCCCTGCAGCGGGTACGCCGCATCGTGCCGGCACACGTCCCGGCAGGCTTCGACCGTGCCGCGCTGACCGAGCCGGTCGAGTTGGCACTGGCCGACGTGGTGGACAAGGTCACCGCCGAGTTGGCCGGGGTACCGACACTGGCCGAGTTCGCCGACGTGGCGGCCGGTCTTGCCGCGCCGGTGAACGCGTTCTTCGACGGTGTGATGGTGATGGCCGACGATCCGGCCGTCCGGTCGGCGCGGCTCGGCCTGCTGGCCACCATCCGGGACGCCGCCGACGGCATGCTCGACTGGCAGGCGCTCGGCACCGATCTCACGGGATGAAACCAGGGCCCCTTGTTGTTACAGGGGACAGGAGGTTTCGTCATGAAGGTGCGTTCGTCGTTGAGGTCGCTGAAGAACAAGGCCGGATCGCAGCTGATTCGGCGTGAGGGCAAGATCTTGGTGGTCAACAAGAAGAACCCTCGGTTCAACGGCCGCCAGGGCTGAGTAACGCCCGTCGGGGTTGAATCGAATGCGAAGCCGGCAACGGATGTTGCCGGCTTCGGTGTTTCTCAGCGAACTCCCTTCGGGCGGAACTGGATGCTGATGCGGGGGCCGACCTGCCGGGTCGTCTTCGGTATCGCGTGTTCCCAGGTGCGCTGGCAGGAACCGCCCATGACGATCAGGTCGCCGTGGCCGAGCGCGTAACGATGACTCTCGCCACTGGCGGGACGGCCCGGCCGTGGCCGCAGCTGCAACGCCCGAGGCGCGCCGACCGACACGATGGCGACCATCGTGTCCTCCGTGTTGCCCCTGCCGATCCGGTCGCCGTGCCAGGCGACGCTGTCCCGGCCGTCCCGGTACAGACACAGGCCCGCTGTGCGGAACGGCTCGTCGAGTTCGGCGGCGTAATGGCTGGTCAACGCATCGCGTGCCGCATCGAGAACAGCATGTGGTAACGGCTCGTCCTCCCCGTAGAAGGCGAGCAACCGGGGCACGTCCACCACGCGGTCGTACATCCGCCGCCGCTCGGCCTGCCACGGCACCTCGTCGACCAGCGTCTCGAACAGCGCGTCCGCGCCGGTCAGCCAACCAGGTAACACATCCACCCAGGCGCCGGCACCCAGCGTGGTGCGCACGACGCCAGCAAGCGGCCCGACGCCGACGGTGTGGTCGGTGTCGAGCAGTGAACCCTGGAGCGCGACCGATGACATGCTGTCCACCGTACTCGAACAGATGTTCGATCTGAAGAATCCTCCAGCGGCGGTGTCGGATCGGGGCTGGCAAGTTCGTAGCAGGGGTGAGGCCGCCCGCGGGGCGCCACGAACCACAGGAGATGACTTCAGATGCAGTACCTGGTTTCCGTGATCGACGACAAGAGCAATCCCGGCAGTACGGACAGGCAGCCCGCCATCAGTGCGTTCAACGAACGACTGATCGCCGAGGGCTACTGGGTTTTCGCGGGTGGACTCGCGGACACCAACACGGCCACGGTCATCGACAACCGGGGTGAGCAGGCGGTGTTCAGCGACGGGCCCTTCGTGGAGTCGAAGGAGTACCTCGCCGGCGTCTGGGTGTGGGAGGTCCCCGATCTGGATGTGGCGCTCAAGCTCGCCACCGAGGCGTCGAAGGTCTGCGACCGGAAGATCGAGGTGCGGCCGTTCCAGTGAGTGACGTCGAGGAGGCGATCACCCGGGTGCACCACGAGGAGTGGGCGCGGGTGGTTGCCGGCCTGACCAGGCGTTTCGGTGACCTCGACATCGCTGAGGAAGCGGCCGCCGAGGCGTTCGCGACGGCCGTCGAGCGGTGGCCTGCCGACGGCGTGCCGCCCAACCCCGGCGCCTGGCTGACCACCACGGCCAACCGCAAGGCCATCGACCGGATCCGGCGGGAGAACAAGCGGGACGACAAGCAGAAGGAGGCTCAGATGGTGTACGACGACGACCCGCCCGAGCCTCTCGGTGCGATCGACGACGAGCGGCTCCGGCTGATCTTCACCTGCTGTCACCCGGCGCTGGCGATGGAGACCCGCGTGGCGCTGACGCTGCGCATGGTCGGTGGTCTGACCGTGCCCGAGATCGCCCGTGGCTTCCTGGTGGCCGAGACCGCCATGGGCCAGCGGATCACCCGTGCGAAGGCCAAGATCAAGGCGACTCGCATTCCGTATCGGGTGCCGTCCGAGGAGGATCTCCCGGCCCGGGTCTCCGGCGTGCTCGCCGTTCTCTTTCTCGTCTTCAACGAGGGCTACCTGGCGACCGGGCCGGACACCGATCCCGTACGTCACGAGCTGACCGCCGAGGCGATCCGGCTCACTCGCCTGATCCGTGCTCTGCTGCCGGAGGACGGTGAGGTGGCCGGGCTGCTGGCGCTGATGCTGCTCATCGAGGCCCGCCGCACCGCCCGGGTTTCGGCGAGCGGCGAGTTGGTCGCCCTCGACGAGCAGGACCGTGGGGCCTGGGACGCGGCGCTGGTCGCCGAGGGGCATCGGCTGGTGCGTGAGCGCATTGCTGTTGTCGCCGCCACCGGCGTGGCTCCGGGTCGCTACCAGATCCTCGCCGCGATCAACGCCGTGCACACCTTCGCCCGCGACGTACGAGACACCGACTGGTCGCAGATCGTCGCCCTCTACGACCAGTTCGTGCGCATCGACCCTTCGCCGATCGTCGCCCTCAACCGGGCCATCGCGGTCGCCGAGGTGGACGGTCCTGAGGTGGCACTGGCCGCCGTCGACCGTCTTGCGGACGCGTTGGCCGGTTATCACGCCTACCACGCGACCCGTGCTGACCTGCTGCGCAGGCTGGGCCGCAGTCAGGAGTCGCGCGCGGCGTACGACAAGGCCATCGAGCTGGCGGGCAACACCGCCGAGACCGCCTACCTGACCCGCCGCCGCGACCAGTTGGCGACTCATGGCCATGAGTCATCCTGAACGCATGAACGACGGCGACCCGGCCCGGCGGACTCGCAGGGCCGACGCGCGCCGCAACTACGAGCTGTTGCTGCTCGCGGCGAGGGAAGTCTTCGCGGAGCAGGGTTCCGGTGCGCCACTGGAGGTGGTCGCGCGGCGGGCAGGCGTCGGCAACGCGACGATGTACCGGCACTTCGCGGCCCGCCACGAGCTGGTGATAGCGGTGTACGCGGACGAGGTCACGGCCCTGTGCGCCCGGGCCGGCGCGCTGGCGGCCGAGTCGTCACCGGACGAGGCGCTGTTCGGCTGGCTGCGCGGCGTGGTCGACCACCTGGCCACGAAACGAGACGTGGCGCTGGTGTTGACCGAGGGCGAGCAGCCGCGGTCGGCCCTGTTCGACCGCTGGCACCACGCGATGTCGGGCACCACGTCCGCGCTGCTCACCAGGGCGCAGCGGGCCGGTGTGGTGCGAGCCGACCTGGATGCGACCGACCTGCTGTTGCTGGCGGCCGGCATAGCGCTGACCGGCACCGACGCGGCCCGACACGACCGACTGCTGGACGCCCTGCGCCACGGCACGGTCCAGCTGACCACCCCACCCGAGTCGCCGGACTTGCCAGACCAGTCGGCGTAGCGGGCTCGTCAGGGCGACCGGACCAGTCGCCGCACTGCCCGACCAAGCCCTCTGTGTTCGGCGAGTCGACTGTTCGCGCGGGCGAGTCGACCACCCGAGTGGTCATCCGGCTTATAGGCAGCCCGATCAACCGCCTTGCCCCGATCGCCTCCCCGCCAGCCCGATCAACCACGCCACCCGGCCGCGGCATCGCCGAACTGTGCCGCTCGCCTGTCGGGCGAGTTGCCTGTTCAGGCGGGCGAGGCGACTGTCTGGGCCGGCGATTTGACTGTTCGGGCGGGCGGGTCGACCGTTCAGGCGGACTGGCGCAGCACCAGTTCGGTCGGCAGCGTCATCGTCGGCTCCACATCCTCCCCGGCGACCAGGCGCAGCAGTTGCGTCGCCATCTGCCTGCCGATCTCCAGGATCGGCTGCCGCACCGTGGTCAGCGGGGGATCGGTGTACTGGGCCAACGCGATGTCGTCGAACCCGACAACAGCGACATCATCCGGCACCCGACGACCGGCCGCCCGCAATGTCTTGAGCGCACCCTCCGCCATCAGGTCCGACGCCGCGAACACCGCGTCCACATCCGGATCATCGGCCAGCAGCTGGCGCATCGCCGACACTCCCGAGCCGAGCGTGAAGTCGCCGACCGCCACCGAGGGCCGCCGCGCCGAATCGCGCAACGCCTCCTGATAACCGGCCAGTCGGTCGATCCCGCCGATCATGTCCTGCGGCCCCGCGATGGTGGCCACGCGAGTACGGCCACCGGTCAGCAGGTGCCGCACGGCGGTCGCCGCGCCGCCGACGTTGTCCACGCCGACATAGGGCAGCGGCGTCGAGCCGAGCGGACGTTCGTTGCACACCACGGGAATCCCGATCCGGGACAGCGTCTCCGGCAGCGGGTCGGCACCGTGCAGCGAGGCCAGCAGCACACCGTCCACATGGTGCGCCGCGACGGACCGCGCGATCCTGGCGTGGCTGGACGGTGACCCCGCCAACAACAGCACGAGTTGCTTGTCCGCCTGCTCCAGCACCTGGCTCACGCCGTTGACCACGCCGGGGAAGAACTGGTCATCCGAGAACACCCGAGCCGTCGTCTCGGGCAGCACCAGGGCGATCAGGTCGGTCCGCTGGGTCACCAGCGTGCGCGCCGCGTAGTTGGGCACGTAGCCCAGTTCGTCGATGGCCTTGCGCACCGCGTCCTCACTGGACGCGGTCACAGCCATCCCGTTCACCACTCTGGACACCGTCGCCCTGGACACCCCTGCCCGCGCGGCCACGCTCTCCAGAGTGGGCCTCCCCGCAGCCCGGCTCACGAGCCCTCCGTGTCGACTGGCGCACCCGCACTGAGAGCGCTCTTAGCCGAAGACTAAGGGGTGCCGACGAGCTTTGCATAACACTTTCTCGACCCGGTGGCGCGAGTTGCGGAACCGGGCCCACCTGGTCTGAACCGGTTACGACGACCTTGACGTGCGGATGCATGCCGCGACGACCTCAGCCGACCGACGCCAGGTACTTCTCCGCCTTCTCCGGGTCGAGGAACCACTCGGCGAAATCGGATGGGTCGGCGAACCCGTTGACGAACCGGCTGGCCACCTCCGGCACGGCGCCCGCGGTGCCCAGGATGTTCATCACGTGCGGGGGCGGCGGCATCAGCATCGCGTTGGTCCAGGCGGTCGCGTGCTGCGCCTCCGTCCAGTAGGTCTCGAACGTGGCGCGCATCCAGTCCTCGTCGAAGGGCTGGTCACCCCGGTCCAGGATGGCCCGCAGATACGCCGCCGCGCACCGGCTCGCGTTGTTCGAGCCCTGCCCGGTGATCGGGTCGTTGGCCACCACGACATCCGCCATGCCGAGCACCCGGCCACCAGCCGGCAGCGCGCCGACCGGCCGCCGCACCACCGGTGTGTAGCCGCCGGCCAGCGTCGCCTTGTCGTCGGTCAGCTCGACGGCGCCGCACCGGTCGTACTCCCACGGCACGTACGTCTTCATCAGCTCCAGCATCCGACCGAGGTGCTCGGCCGGACCCGGCCGGTCGGCCCAGCAGTCCAGCGGCCCACCGGGGATGCCCTCGAAGAACAGGATGTCGCACGGCCCGCTAAGCGTGTACGCGGGAATCACGAACAGCTCACCGGTGCCGGGCACCGCGTTGAACCGCACCGCGGACAGGTCGGGGTGCTCCGGCCGGGGCGCCAGACCGTGTACGTAGACGACGGACAGCGCCCGCTGCGGACCGGTGTACGGCGAGCGCGCCGCGTCCCGGTCGAACAACTGCACCAGTTCGCCCTTGCCGGCCGCCACGATGACCAGGTCGTACAGCTTCGTCAGCGCGTCCAGGTCGGACGTGGTCACACCGTGGTAGACGACCGAACCGCCCCGGTCCTCCAGCAGTTCCAGCCAGCCAGCCATCTTCACCCGCTGGTCCACCGACTGCGCGTGCTCCCGCAGTTCGCTGACCCAGTCCAGCGCACGCTGCCCGTCCGGCCCCGCGATGGACAGCCCGATGCCGTCCACGTTCGGCGTGCGCGCCTCCCACAGGTTCAGGTCGTAGTCGCGTTCCGGCGCGAGCGCGGGGCCGAACATGCACTGCGTTGACATCACCCTGCCGGCGCGGATCTCCTCGGGGGTGCGCGCCGACATCAGCGTCACGTCATAGTCGTGCCGTCGCAGGCTCAATGCCAGTTGCAGCCCCGACTGCCCGGCACCGACGATCAGCACTTTCCGCATTCCGTAAACCTTTCTGACCGAAAATCAGGAAACGCCGTAGGACACGTGCAGATCCATCGTGTAGGACACCAGTTCCTGCAGTGCCTTCGCTGTGGACGCCGGATCGCGGGCGTCGCAGGTGGTCAGCGGAATGTCCGGGGACAGCGCCAGCGCGTCGCGGACCTCGTCCAGATCGTGCCGCAGTTCGCCGTCGAACATGTTGACCGCCACGATGAACGGCACGTCGGAGTCGTTCTCGAAATAGTTGATTGCGGCGAACGACTCTGCGAGCCTGCGCGTGTCCACCAGCACCACCGCACCCAGCGCGCCTCGGGACAGGTCGTCCCACAGGAACCAGAATCGGGCCTGCCCCGGCGTGCCGAACAGGTACAGCACCAGATCCGCGTGCAGCGTGATGCGGCCGAAGTCCATCGCCACCGTCGTGGTGGTCTTGCCGCTGTTCGGATCGACGGGGTCGACGTCCTCGCCCGCCTCGGTCATCCACGCCTCGGTGTTGATCGGCGGCACCTCGGACACCGAGCCGACGAATGTCGTCTTGCCGACCCCGAAACCACCAGCTACCACGATCTTCGCCGAGATCAGCAGCGAGGAGGTGTCAGGCGGGGAGTTTCTTGAGTCCATCGAGGATCCTCCCCAAGATGTTCTGGTCGTACTGGTACGAGTAGCCAGTGGGGTGGATGAAGACCATCTCGCTCGCGGCCAGATCGGACAGCAGCACCCGGATCACGCCGAGCGGAATGGTCAGGTGCGCGGACAACTCGGCGATCGAGGTGGTCTCCCTGGCCCGCTCGTACAGGGCCTGCGACTCCGGCATCAGCGACAGGCTGAACTGCGGGTCGTAGTGCGGCACCGAGATCAGCGTCTCCACGAGCAGATGATGCCTCGGTCTGGTCCGGCCACCTGTGATCGCGTAGGGCCGCACCCGCATGCTGCGCATTGTGGTGTTAGCCAACGTGGTCACTCCTCATACTGTGGTCAGTCCAGGGGGCGTCGTGCGGTGACCACGCGGCGCAGGTCGGCGCGCAGTTGTGGAGTGAGGGCGTGTCCCGCCTTCTCCACGAACTGGGTCATCTCGTAGCCCACCACTTTCATGTCGCAGCCCCTCGCCGTGAGCACGCCGAAGCCCGCACCACGGCCGATGCCCATGAACAGGAAGTAGCCGCGTGACAGCCGAATCACGATCTGCTCGCAGTTGCCCTTGTCGAACAGGCCTGCCGCGTTACCCGCCAGGCTGAGCAACCCGCTGGAGATGGCCGCCAACTGTTCGGACTCGTCGTTGCCCATCGACTCCGACACGACGAGCGGGAACCCGTCCGACGACATCACCAAGGCGTGCGTCACGCCGTGCACGCGGGCCACGAAACCGTTGATCAGCCACGAGAAGTCCTGCGGGTTGGCGATGGTGGGATCAGTCGTCACCGGCTGCGCCCTCCGAGCTCTCGACTGGCGGTGGTTCGACGAGTTGGCCGCTGTGGGCCTCTTCCTCGCCCTCGGTGAAGGCCGCGAAGTCGGACAGGAACTCGCTCCGGTCCGCGTCCACATCGCCTGCCGTCTCGGGCTCGGGTTCCGATTGGCGCGTGCCGTCGCGCAGGCTCTGCGGTTGCCTGCGGGGCAGGCCGCTGCGGGTCGTGGAGGCCGCAGGGCGTTCGGCGAGTTGGGTGCTGTTGGCGCGGTTCACCCGCCTCGGCAGGCCGGACACGGTCGCGGTGCGCGGTTCGTCGGGCTCAGCGGGTGCGGGTGTCTCGACCGGCCTGCGGGTGAACGTCGCGGCCGGTGCCTCCCGGACCAGGTCCGGCGGCAGCAGCACGGTCACCGTCGTGCCGTGCGGCGCACGCCTGCCCAGCGACACGCGGACGCCGTGCTTGGCGGCCAACCGCCGCACCACGGCCAACCCCATGTGGTCGATGGCGGTGGCGTCCAACGTCGGCGTCTCGGCCAGCCACTCGTTCAGCTCGCGCTGCCTGTCCTCCGGCAGCCCGATACCGGCGTCCTCGAGCCGCAGCAACACCGAGCCGCGCTCGGTGAGATGTGCGCTGACCAGCACCATCGTGGTCGGCGGCGACTGGGTCGTCGCGTTGTCCAGCAGTTCGGCCAGCAGCCTGCTGATGTCGTCGGCCGCGAAGCCGACCACCGCCAGCGCGGCCACCCTGCCGATCTCGACGCGGGTGTACTGCTCGATCGAGGACAGTGCCGCGCGGATCACGTCCAGCAGCGGCGATGTCTCCTCGGCAGCGCCGCCGGCGTCCTGGCCGGCGAGTACGCGCAGGTTCTCGGCGTTGCGGCGCAGCCGGGTGGCCAGGTGGTCCAGGCCGTACAACTGGGCGAGCGCGTCCGGGTTCTCCTCGGCCGCCTCCATCTGTTCCAGTTGTGCCAACAGGGAATCCACCAGGTTCAGGTCCCGCAGGGCGATCGTGGCGCACACGCCTGCCAAGGCGTCCTGGTCGCCGATCGGCTGACCCGGTTGCTGGACCACGGGCAGCCGGGCGGCGGTCGAGTGTCGCGGCCGGACCGGTGGTGGCGGGTTCAGCAGTTGCGCTGCCGCCGACCGCGCCTTGTCCAGAAGTGTTCTGCCACTTTGGTTGCGGTACTGGTCGATGAGGGACCGCGCACGGTTCACCATGCAAGCCCACCAAGGCTGTCGCTGCTCCGCACGACGGCAGACGGTACCGACTTGTGCGCCTGCGTCAACCCCTTCGGCTTACCATCGGCACGTGATCAACAGCACTCCGTCACTGTTTGCCGAGATGATTCGGTGTGCCGGTGCCCAGCGGAGGGTGTGAACATGGCTACTGGCGTTTCGCCCCGATGTCGTTGATGTCCGGGGTTTCCATTACCTGGTTCGGGGCGCCGTGCGCCGCGACCTCGATCATCGCGCGGCCCAGTACCTCGGTGGTCGTCATGGCGCGCGGGAACATCCGGCGCAGCAACGGGAACAGCGGCCCGACCACCCGATAGATCGCCGCGTACAGTCGGGTCTTCGACCTGACGCCGAGCACCGGCTGAATGATGCCGGGCCGGAACAGGTAGGTGCGCAGCGGAAGTGCTCGCAGCGCGTTCTCGGTCGCGCCCTTGACCCGCGCCCACATCAGTCTGCCGTGTTCGGAACTGTCGGTGCCCTGGCCGGACACGTACACGAACGTCATGTCCGGCGTCGTCTCGGCCAGCATCCGCGCCACCGCCAGTGTGAGGTCGTAGGTGATCCGCCGGTAGTCGGCCTCCTTCATCCCGGCAGACGAGACACCGAGGCAGAAGAAGCACGCGTCGTAGCCCGCCAGTTCGTCGCGAACGGGGGAGAGGTCGAACAAGTCCGGCCGTACCACTTCGCGCAGCTTGGCGTGCTGCCGGCCGACCGATGCCCTGCCCACCGCGAGCACCTGCTCGACGCGCTCGTCGCGCAGGCATTCCAACAGCACACCCTGGCCGACCATGCCGGTCGCGCCGAACAACAGCACCTTCATGGTCGACACCCTGGCATGATGCGGGCGATGACGGGCGACGACGAGCCGTGGCAGCCGGTGGTACAGCTCACCGGTGACTATGCGGGCGACACGCGGGTGACCGGCCTGCGGGCCGTCCAGTTCGCGCTGGACGTGCTGCTCGTGCAGGTCGTGGCCGTCGCGGTGGCGGCAGCGGCCGGGTTCCTCGGGGTGCGGCTGCTGCTGGGCAGTGGCCGGGCACTGATCCTGTTCTTCGTGTTCGCGCTGGTCTGGCTGTGGCTCAGCCTGTTCGGCTGGCTGCTGGTCACGGTGCTGTGGCCCGCGCTGCACAACGGCCAGACACCCGCGATGGGGTGGTTCGGACTGCGAGTCGTAACGCTGCACGGTGATCCACCACGGATGACCGCGCTGCTCCTGCGATGCGCGTTGACGCTGGTAGACGGGTTTCCGTTCGGCCTGATCGGGCTCGTGATCATGGCCAACAGCAAGCGACAACAGCGCCTGGGCGACATCGTCGCCGGCACACTCGTCGTGCGGGACCGCCGCTGAGCGCGGGATGATGGGGTGTGCGAGCGGGAAATTGGTGGCGTGGTCACGGCCGTCGACGGCAGGTCTTCTTCGCTGTCATCGCGGTTCTGGTGCTGGCCCTGGCCGGCCTGATCGGGGTGCGGCTGGGCAGCGGGAGTGGCGATTCGGCCACGGGCACGCCGTCCCAGGCGCAGCAGGGCCCTGTGCTGCTGGTGCCCGGCTACGGCGGCAACGTCGACTCGCTGACCGGGCTGGCGGCCCGGCTACGGGCGGCCGGCAGAACCGCCGACGTGGTGCGGCTGCCCGGCGACGGCACCGGTGACCTGCTGGCCCAGGTGAAGACCCTGAACGACGCGGTGGACAACGCACTGGCAGGCGGTGCGCCGTCGGTCGACGTGATCGGCTACTCGGCGGGCGGCGTTGTCACCCGACTGTGGGTCGCCCAGGATGGTGGCGCTGCCCGGGTGCGGCGGGTGGTCACGCTCGGCTCCCCGTTGCACGGCACGGAGATCGCGGCAGCAGGCAGCGCACTCGTGCCGGGCGCGTGCCCGCTGGCCTGCCAGCAACT
>DASXYT010000166.1:0-13847 GCA_036502345.1 Pseudonocardiaceae bacterium
ATGCCGGCACCGACGACGGGCTCGGCCGGATGGTGCCCGCGGCCGCCGACGGTGAGGTCCGCTACGGCACCCACCCGAGCAGGCTGACCCGGAGCGCGCACGGGATATCGGGCCACACGCCGTACCACTACGTCGAGTTGGACGACCTGGAACCCGGCCAGACGTACTACTACGAGGCAAGGTCCAACGGCGCTCTCGCGGCGCCTGCCACGTTCACGCTGATCGCGGGCAACGCGGTCGGCACGTCGACCTTCGGGCTGGGCACGAGCGGGCCGTTCTCGTTCACCACGCCGCAGCCGCCGCGCGGCAGCCACCTGTTCACGATGGTGCTGTGCAACGACCTGCACATGGGCGAGACGCAGGCCGGGCTGGTCGGCGGTTCACCGCAGTTCATCGGCATCAGCCAGGTGCCCGGCCTGCCGCCGTATCCCGAGGTGATGCTCGAATCGCTGGTGGCCGACATCCGGCGGTTCGACCCGACGTATCTGTTGGCAGCGGGCGACATCTCGGCCGAGGCCGTGCCGACGGATCTCAGTCGCGCGGGTCAGTTGTTGGCCACGTTCGGCAGGTACCGCGAGGACTGGTTCGTCACCAGGGGCAACCACGACCGGGCGCACGTCGGCGCCGCGTACGACGCGTGCCGGGTCGGGCAGTGGCAGGGCAACGACTGCTTCCACGACACCTACTTCCCCGGCAACGAGCTGACCTACTTCTCCCGTGACCTGTCCGGGCTGCACGTGATCGGGCTCGACACGTACGACAAGGCAGGCGGCGGCGGTGACGCGGGCGGCATGTCGCCCGCGCAACTCGACTGGTTCCAGCACGACCTGGCCAGCCACCGCGAGCAGCCGACGCTGGTGTTCGGGCATCATCCGCTGGTCGTGCAGGACTCCGCTTTCCCCATCACGGCAAGCAATGCGCTGGACGCCACCCAGGCGGCCACGGTGCTGGACTGGTACGCGCAGACCCCTGGCGTGTTCCTGCACCACGCGGGCCACACCCACCGCAACCACCTGACCGTCAGCCCGACGGCGCCCGACGTGCCGCTGCAGGAAGTGGCCGCGGCCAAGGAGTACCCGGGCGGTTTCACGATCCTGCGGCTGCACACCGGCGGCTACGCGATGAACTTCTACAAGTCACGCAGCGACCTGGCCCGCGAGTGGAGCGAACGCAGCCGGCAGGAGATCATGGGCTTCTGGCCGCAGTTCGCCTTCGGCAACAACGTCGCCGACCGCAACACAGTGGTCCGGCACGACCTGTCCGGCCTGCGCCGCCCGAAGGGGCGGTAACCGGTCAACTGGCGGTCGGCGTGCCGGTCGCCGCGACCTGGCCGTCCAGCTTCGGTGGGCCGACGATCACCAGTGCTCTGGCCGGCTGATCACCGGTCACCACGAAACCGTGTGGCCGATCCCTCGGTACGAAGACGAAACTGCCCGCGACGGCTGTCCATTCCTCGTCGCCACAGAATCCGCGCAGTTCGCCTGCCACGACGTACAGCATCTCGTCCTCGCCCGCGTGCACATGCGACGGCACCGAGAGCCCGGACGGATACGTCGACTCCATGACGGCGAGTTGCCCAAGGGTATGCGCCGCGGCCGCCTTGATCACGACGTGGGCCCCATGCCAGTCGTACGCGTCACCGCCATCGGGTGACAGGACAAATCCGCTCATCCGCCGACGATACGAGGTTGCATCTGCCGTGGCGTCAGGTTCTAGCGTTGACCACGTGATCGAGGCAGACGGTGGGCGGCAGTGGAGCATCGGGGCGTTGGCGCGGGCCAGCGGCGTCACCGTGCGGGCTCTGCACCACTACGACCAGATCGGGCTGCTCACGCCCGAGCACCGCACACCGGCGGGGCACCGGCGCTACGGCGAACACGACGTGCGGCGGCTCTATCGGATCAGGGCGTTGCGCACGCTCGGCCTCTCCCTGGAGGAGATCGCCGGCGTGTTGGCCGACCAGAACGACGACCTGACAGCGCTGCGGGACGTGTTGGCAGCCCAGTTGACCGACGTGGCAACGCAGGCGGCCCGGTTGGCCGAGATGCGGGACCGGATCGGTGACCTGCTCCAGCAGATCGACGCCAGCCGCATGCCCGACACAGCCCGGTTCATGGCGACCTTGGAGTTGATGTCCGTGTACGAGACCTACTTCACCCAGCAGCAGCGCGACCAACTGGCCGAGCGGCGGGCCGAACTCGGCCAGGAGCCGGTCGAGGCGGCCAAGCGGGAGTGGACCGACCTGGTCACCCTATTGCTCCCGCACGTCGCCGCCGACACCCCCGCGGACGACCCTCGGGTGACCGACCTGGTCGCCCGTTGGGACGCACTTGGTGCGAAGTTCCACCAACCGGCCGGCCAGACCGCGACGGCGGCCCGGCGGATGTGGCAGGAGAACAGCGCCGAACTCGGCGCCGCCCTCCCCTGGCCCGCCGACAGCATGGTCGCGTTGGTCGCCTACCTCGAACGCGTCCGGACCAGTCGCTAGTCCGCCGGTTTCCGCTGCATGTCGTCCTCGAGGTAGCCGGCGATCAGGTCGAGCAGATGGTCGGTGTTCACCGGCTTCGGCACGTAGTCGTCGGCGCCGGACTCCAGGCTCTTCTCCCTGTCCCCCTTCATCGCCTTGGCCGTCACGGCGATCACCGGCAGGTCCACGTGCGCCGACATGCCCCTGATCGCGGCCATCGTGGCGTTGCCGTCCAGTTCCGGCATCATGATGTCCATCAGCACCAGCGCGATGTCGTCGTACTGTTCCAACGCCCGGATGCCGGACAGCCCGTTGTCGGCCAGCACGACCCGCAGCCCGTGCAGTTCCAGCACGGTGCTCAACGCGAACACGTTGCGCAGGTCGTCGTCCACGATCAGCACCCGCTCACCGTGGAACCGCCGCATGGCACCGTCCAGCGGGACGGCCTGCTCCTCGGTCGTCGAACCGACGTGGACGGACGGGGCCGGCGACGGCAGCGGCGTCATCGGCACGCTGAGCACGAACGTGGTGCCCTGGCCCGGCGTGCTGTGCACGACGAGTGCTCCGCCGAGCAACTGGGTCAGCTCGCGACTGATGGACAGCCCGAGCCCTGTGCCGCCGTACTTCCGGTTGGTCGTGCCGTCGGCCTGCTGGAACGCCTCGAAGATCACGTCCAGCTTGTCCGCCGGGATGCCGATACCGGTGTCCTCGACGGCGAACGCGATCCTCGGGCTGTCCGGCGGCGCCGCGTCCGGCATGTCGGCGGCGTCGGCCATCCGGATGGTCAGCCGGACGGTGCCCTCCGGCGTGAACTTCACCGCGTTGGACAGCAGGTTGTGCAGGATCTGTTGCAGCCGTTGGACATCCGTGTACATGGTCGGCGGCACGGCGGGATCGACGGTGACCGCGAAGTCGAGTCCCTTGTCCCCGGTCAGCGGCCGGCACAGCGCGTCGACGTACCCGACCAGGTCGGCCACCGAGACCGTGGCCTGCTCCACCTGGAGATGGCCTGCTTCCACCTTGGCCAGATCGAGGATGTCGTCGATCAGCTGAAGCAGGTCGCTGCCGGCCGCGTGGATCGTGGACGCGAACTCGACCTGCTTGCCGGTCAGGTTGCGTTCCAGGTTGTCGGCAAGGAGTTTCGCGAGGATCAGCAGGCTGTTCAGCGGCGTGCGCAGTTCGTGCGACATGTTCGCCATGAACTCGGACTTGTAGCGGGACGCCAGCGACAGCTGCTTGGCCCGCTCCTCCAGTTCCTGCCTGCCCTGCTCGATCTCCTTGTTCTTCAGCTCGATGTCGCTGTTCTGCTTGGCCAGCTGCGCCGCCTTGTCGGCCAGCTCCCGGTTGGACAGTTGCAGCTGCTTCTGCTGGGCCTGCAGCTTCTCCGAGCCCTCACCGAGCTCCTGGGCCAGCCGCTGCGACTCGGCGAGCAGCGCGTCGGTCCTGGAGTTGACCATGATCGTGTTGACTGTGCCGCCGATGTTCTCCTTCAGCTGCTCCAGCAGGTCGCTGTGCACGTCGGTGAACTGGGTGACCGACGCCAGTTCGATGACACCGAGCACCCGCCCCTCGAACAGCAGCGGCAGCACGATCACGTCCGACGGCGGCGCCGACCCGAGGCCGGAGGTGACGCGGATGTAGTCCGGCGGCGCGGAGGTGATCCGGATCGTCTTCTTCTCCTTGGCACTCTGGCCGATCAGCGACTCACCGAACGCGAAGCACAGCTCACTGTTGTCCTGCATGCTGAAGCCGTAGCTGGCCGCGAGCCGCAGCGAGTCGGCGTCGGCGAGGAAGAACAGGCCCTGCTGCGCCGACACCAGCGGGGTCAGCTCGCTCATGATCAGCACGGCCAGTTCCTCGGGATCCCGCTGGCCCTGCATCAACCCGGACAGCCTGGCCAGGTTCGTCTTGAGCCAGTCCTGTTCCCGGTTGGCCCGCGTCGTCTCCTTGAGGTTGCCGATCATCCGGTTGATGTTGTCCTTCAGGTCGGCCATCTCGCCCTTGGTCTCGACCGTGATCTGCTGGGTGAGGTCACCAGCGGTCACGGCCGTCGCCACGGCGGCGATCGCGCGCACCTGGATGGTGAGGTTGCCGGCCAGCTTGTTGACGCTCTCGGTCAGCCACTGCCACGTGCCGGCCACACCGGGCACTCGTGCCTGACCACCCAACTGGCCCTCGGTGCCCACCTCGCGGGCAACACGTGTCACCTCGTCGGCGAACGCGGAGAGCTGGTCCACCATGGTGTTCACGGTGTTCTTCAGCTCCAGGATCTCGCCGCGCGCGTCCACGTCGATCTTCTTGGACAGGTCGCCTCGGGCGACCGCCGTGGTGACCTGGGCGATGTTGCGGACCTGGCTGGTCAGGTTGTCCGCCATGAAGTTGACGTTCTCGGTGAGGTCCTTCCAGGTGCCGGCCACACCGGGCACCCTGGCCTGACCACCCAACTGGCCCTCGGTGCCCACTTCGCGGGCCACGCGGGTCACCTCGTCGGCGAACGCCCGCAGGGTGTCCACCATGCCGTTGATGGTGGCTGCCAGCGCTGCGACCTCGCCCTTCGCCTCGACCACGATCTTCTTCGACAGGTCGCCGTCGGCCACCGCGGTGGCCACCCGGGCGATGCCCCGGACCTGGCCGGTCAGGTTGTGGGCCATCACGTTGACGTTGTCCGTGAGGTCCTTCCAGGTGCCGGCCACCCCCCTGACCTGCGCCTGGCCACCGAGTTTGCCCTCGGTGCCCACCTCGCGGGCCACCCTCGTCACCTCGTCGGCGAACGCGGAGAGCTGGTCGACCATCGTGTTGATGGTGTTCTTCAGTTCCAGGATCTCGCCGCGCGCGTCCACCGTGATGTTCTGCGACAGGTCACCGCGCGCGACAGCGGTGGTGACCTGGGCGATGCTGCGCACCTGGCTGGTCAGGTTGCCCGCCATGAAGTTCACCGAGTCGGTCAGGTCACGCCACGTCCCAGCCACACCGGGGACCACGGCCTGACCGCCGAGCCTGCCGTCGCCGCCGACCTCGCGGGCCACGCGGGTCACCTCGTCGGCGAACGCGGACAGCTGGTCGACCATCGTGTTGACGGTGTTCTTCAGCTCCAGGATCTCGCCCTTGACGTCCACCGTGATCTTCTGCGACAGGTCACCGCGCGCGACAGCGGTGGTGACCTGCGCGATGCTGCGCACCTGGCTGGTCAGGTTGCCCGCCATGAAGTTCACGTTGTCGGTCAGGTCACGCCAGATACCGGCAACGCCGGGCACCCTGGCCTGACCACCCAACTGACCCTCGGTGCCCACCTCGCGAGCGACCCGCGTGACCTCGTCTGCGAAGGCGGAGAGCTGGTCCACCATGGTGTTCACGGTGTTCTTCAGCCCGAGCATCTCGCCGGACACCTCGACGGTGATCTTGCGGGACAGGTCGCCGTCGGCGACCGCGGTGGCCACCCGTGAGATGTCTCGCACCTGGGCCGTCAGGTTGCCGGCCATCAGGTTCACGTTGTCGGTGAGGTCCTTCCAGGTGCCCGCCACGCCGGGGACCTTGGCCTGGCCGCCGAGCTTGCCCTCGGTGCCGATCTCCCGGCCGACCCTGGTGACCTCCTCCGCGAACACCGACAGCTGTTCGAGCAGGCCGTTCACGGTGGAACACAGCTGCGCCGACTCGCCGCGCAGCGGCTGCCCCCAGCGCTGCGCCGCCATCCGCTGGGACAGGTCGCCCTCGGCGACCGCGGCGAGCACCCTGCTCAGCTCGGTGGTCGGGTAGAGCAGGTCCTCGATCAGCCCGTTGACCGACTCCCTGGCCAGTGACCAGCCGCCGACGTGCTCACCGATGGCCAGGCGCTCACCGAGCCTGCCCTGCTCGCCCGCGCCACTCCGGATCCCGGCCAGCTCGCCGACCAGGTCCTGGTTACGTTCGACTATCTCGTTGAACATCGTGGCGACCTGGGCGGGCAGGCCATCGCCCACCGGGGTGAGTCTGCGACGGAAGTTGCCGTCCCGCACGTCACTCATCGCGGACAGCAGACGCACCAGAAACGCCTCGGAACCAGCGCCCTGACTTGCGTCTTCGGTGTCGATGACCGCTTGTGGCGATGGCGAGTTCGTGTCCATGCCGGCCTCCCATGGGTCGCAACTCGATGTCCCCAGCCTGCCATGCGCTCACCACTGGTGATGGCCTGACCGCGTCGGGCGCCCCGGGACAGCCACGGTCACCCGTTAGTCTGGTGCATGTGCGGCGCGCGGCCGCCAGTCCGAACACGCAGGAAGTACCGACACGACCACCCGGATCCGTGCAGGTCAAGGGCGGTCGGCGAGAAGCCTGGAGGTGGCACGGTGGCCGACCGGCCTGCCACGCCGAGGACTACCGCGCTGGCTCGTTCCGGCAAAACCAGGCTGACCAGACAACTGGTCAGCAGGCAGCACACCAGCGGGGACGATGTGTGGCAGGTGTTGGTGGACGCCAACCACAGGGCCGTGCTGGTGCACGACGCCGGTGGCGTGGTGCAGGTGGTCAGTGCCAGTGCGACCGAGTTGTTCCCCGGCCTGGTGCCGGGCGCCCAACTCGCCGACGTGCCCGACTTCGAGGCTGGCAGCGAACCGTTCGAGGTGGTCCGGGCCGGGGTGCGCTGGCGATGGCACACCGAGCGGCTGGACGCCCAGCACATGGCGTGGCACGGCGACATCGCGGATGACGACGCCGAGCCGTGGTGTGAGAACTGCGCGTGGTCGAGGTTCCTGGCCAACGCCAGCAGGCTGCTGACCGGGTCGTTGGACCGCGAGCGCACCATGCGGGCGATCGTCCAACTGGCGGTGCCGATGCTGGCCGACTGTTGCGCTGTGTTGCTGCCGGCGCCCAGGGGCCGGTTGGAGTGGTGGCGGTTCACCAGGGGCGGTGACACGGCGCGCGGGAAGATCGGCCACTACGCGCTGGAGTCGCTGGTCGACCTCGCTGACGCGTTCAGCGCGCCGGAGGCCCGGCTGACCAGGACGGAACTGGCGCCAGGCCCACGGCCGGAATGGCTGCTGCCCACCGAGTTCGGCGACGTCGGCGGTCTCGTGGTCGTGCCGATGCGGCACGGCGACCGGGCCATCGGGGCGTTGGTGCTGGCCAACGGCGAGCACCGGGGGCCGGTGGACCCCAACCGCTTCGACGAGGTGCGGGACTACGCGATGCGCGCCGCCACCGCGTTGAACCAGATCGCTGCCTATGCCGCGCAGGCCGAGGCGGCCGCGATCCTGGAGGCCGACCTGATCCCCGGCCCGCTGCCGGACGTGCCGGGCACGGTGCTGTCCGCCGCGTACCGGCCGGCGAAGGAAGCGGTCCGGGTCGGCGGCGACTTCTACGAGGTCTATCCCGGCGACGACGGCAGCGCGTTGTTCATGCTGGGCGACGTGGCCGGCAACGGTGTGGAGGCCGCGGCGCTGGCCGGGCGCATCGAGCACTCGGTTGCCGCGCTGCGGCTGGTCGAATCCCGTCCGGCACGACTGTTGTATCTGCTCAACCAGACCATCCTGGGCAACAGCGACAACCGGTTCGCCACGCTGGTGGTCGGCTCGCTGAGCAGGCACGACGACGGCAGGCTCGAACTGGTGCTGGCGTCCGGCGGGCATCCGCCACCCGTGTTGCTGCGCACCGACGGCACGGTCCAGGAGGTCGTGATGCCGGGCACGCTGGTCGGCGTGCTGCCCGAACCGAGGTTCAGCGAGACCACGGTGCTGCTCGCACCCGGCGACGTGTGCCTGCTCTACAGCGACGGCGTGACCGAGGCGAGGGGCGGGCAGGACGGACAGGAACTGTTCGGCCCGCAGCGGCTCGGTGAGGCCATGGCCGGTGGTGCCGGCATGTCGGCGCCGGAACTGACCGGGCACATCGAGGCGCGCCTCGAGCTCTGGCTCGACGGTCGGGAACACGACGACATCGCCCTGCTGGCGGTACAGGCCGGCTAGGACCGCTCCGGTGTGGACCGGGTCGCGTTCCGTTGGGACATCGCACAAACCCGATCATCGGTTGGGTGTCCCTAGGCTATCTTGAGCCGTGTGACCGGAGGAGACAGCGACGAGTTGACGACCCTGCCGCAGGTGGCCAAGCGGTTACCTGACGAGTGGGCCGACACACGGATCGCGGTCGTCGTGCCCACCTACAACGAGGCCACGAACCTGCCGATCCTGGCCGAACGGTTGCTCGGCCTCCCACTGCCCAACCTGCGACTGGTCGTCGTGGACGACAACTCCCCGGACGGCACGGGGCAGGTCGCCGACGACCTCGCGGCCGCGGCGAACGGCGAGCGACCCGGCCGGATGGCCGTACTGCACCGACCGGGCAAGGCCGGCCTTGGCCGGGCGTACGTCGCCGGCATGCTGGAGTCGATCGCCGGTGGCGCCGAGTACGTCGTGCAGATGGACGGTGACCTCAGCCATCAGCCGGAGACCGTGCCGGAACTGCTGGGCACCGCGTTGGCCACCGATGCCGGCCTGGTGATCGGCAGCAGGTACGTGATCGGCGGATCGCTGTCGTCGCAGTGGGGGCTGCACCGCAGGATCCTGTCCAGGGGCGGCAGCACCTACGTGAACCTGGTGCTGGGACTGGGCATCCGGGACGCCACCGGCGGTTTCAAGCTGTGGCGCACCGACGTGCTGGAGGCGATCGGCCTGGACGGCGTGCTCAGCGACGGGTTCAGCTTCCAGATCGAGATGAACTACCGCTGCGAGCGGCTCGGCCAGAAGATCGTGGAGATCCCGATCCATTTCGAGGAGCGCTACAGCGGATCGAGCAAGATCAGCCTGCGGATCCAGTTCGAAGCGCTGAAAGTGCCGTGGCAACTGAAGTTCGCCGGGAGTTGAGCCGTGGACAGATTCCTGGTCACCGGAAGCGCCGGCCATCTCGGCGAGGCGCTGGTCCGCACCCTGCGCGAGCAGGGTGACGACGTCGTCGGGCTGGACGTGCTGGATTCGCCGTTCACCACGGTCACCGGCTCGATCACCGACCCGGCCGTGGTCCGGCACGCGATGGCCGGTGTCCGGTACGTGCTGCACACCGCCACGCTGCACAAGCCGCACATCGCGTCCCACGACCCGCAGGCGTTCGTGGACACCAACATCACCGGCACGCTGACCGTGCTGGGTGAGGCGGTGGCCGCCGGCGTGCAGAGCATGGTGTTCACCAGCAGTACCAGCACTTTCGGCCGTGCGCTGACCCCGCCGGAGGGTGCGCCGGCCGCGTGGATCACCGAGGACGTGCACCCTGTGGTCCGCAACATCTACGGCGCGACCAAGATCGCCGCCGAGGACCTGTGCGAGTTGGCGTACGCCGAGGACCAGTTGCCGGTGGTGGTCCTGCGGACGTCCCGGTTCTTCCCCGAGGCCGACGACCGGGACGACGTCCGCTCGGCCTACGCCGACGCCAATCTCAAGGCCAACGAGTTCCTGTACCGGCGGGTGGACATCGCCGACGTGGTGTCGGCGCACCTGCTCGCCGCCCACCGCGCGCCGACGCTCGGCTTCGGCAGGTACATCATCAGCGCGACCACCCCGTTCTCCCAGGATGACCTGGCCGAACTGGCCACCGACGCGCCGGCCGTCGTGGCAAGGCACCACCCGGACCAGCCGTCGGTCTACGAGCGGCTGAACTGGCGGATGCTCCCAGGGGTGGAACGGGTCTACGTGAACACGCTGGCCAGGACCGAGCTCGGCTGGACGCCACGGCACGACTTCGGGACCGTGCTGGAGCGGGTCGCGGTGGGCGAGGAGCCGCGCAGCCCACTGGCCGTCACGGTCGGCGCGAAGGGCTACCACTCGGTGCCCACCGGTCCCTACACCACCTGAGTTCTAGACTTGGCCACCGATGGACGAGCAGGAACACGACACCGGCACCCTGACCGAGTTGCAACGCCAGTTGCGACACGGCGCCCCGGGTCGTCGCGCGATCGCGCTGGACGCACTCGCCCTGGGCCGACGCCGCTTCCTGCACGGCGACCGTGTCGACATGGGCAGGCTGGCCCAGGACCTCGGCGTGAACCGGGCGACGCTGTACCGCTGGGTCGGCACCCGCGAGCAGTTCCTGGTGGAGATCCTGTGGTCGCTCGCCGAGCACACGCTGACCGAGGAGTTGAAGCGGGTCGAGGCGGACGACGCGCCGGGCAACCGGGTGGCCAGGCTGCTCAGCGGTTTCGTCACTGCCGTGCTGTCCAACCACGGGATGCGGCAGTTGCAGCGGGACGAGGGCGAACTCGTGTTCCGGCTGCTCACCCTGGGCCGCTACGGGTTCGAGCCGCGTTTCGTCCGGTTGGTGCAGAACCTGCTGGCCGAGGACGCCACCGCCGGCAGGTTACACACGCCGGTGCCGGTGGAGGACCTGGCGTACACGGCGGTGCGCGTCGTCGAGTCGTACGTGCACCGGGCCGCGATCACCGGTGAACCACCGGATGCCGACCGAGCCGGTCGGGTGCTACACGTACTGCTGAGCTGAGTCGCGCTCACAGATCGTTCGTTGACACGGTCGGACAAAACGCCGTACAACATCCCTGCAGATTGTTGTGGCGTGCACCGTGGCACAGTCTATGTTGCACGCCGTCGCCCCACAGCTTCGGAGGTGCACGGTGACGAGACAAACACTGAGCAGACGAACAGTAGGACGTGCCGTCGGCGCGTTACTCGCGACGGCCGCGGTCATCGCGGCCACCACCAGCCTCGCATCGGCCGGCCCGACACCCACCTCGAACCAGCAGCAACGCCCGGCGACAGCGGCACCCACCGTCAGCGGGCCGGTGACCGGCGGCACGCACGGCTTCCCGTTCACAGCGTCCTCGGTCGACCTGCGCTCGCACGGCTACGCGGAGCAGGAGTTCTTCTTCGCCGGCACAGCCCACAGCTTCACGTCGGCACAGCCGCTGACCAGCGACGGTAAGTGGCAGGTCCAGCAGGCGGGGGCGGCGCCCTACGAGTCCAGGATGATCGTCCGGGCACCGACCGACCCCGCGAAGTTCAACGGCACCGTCATCGTCGAGTGGCTCAACGTCAGCGCGGGCCGGGACATCGACGTCGACTGGGACTACGGCTTCAACGGGCTGATGAACGACGGCTTCGCCTACGTCGGGGTCACCGCGCAGACGGTCGGGCTCCACGCGCTCACCGCCTGGGATCCGGCCAGGTACGGCGCACTGTCCATCCCGTCGGACGACTTCTCGTACGACATCTTCAGCCAGGCCGGCGCCGCGGTGCGGTCCGGCGGCGTGCTGCACGGGTTGCGGGTGCGCAACGTCATCGCGGACGGCGAATCCCAGTCGGCAGGCCGGATGACCACGTACGTCGACGCCGTGGCGCCGATCGCTCGCGTGTACGACGGGTTCCTGATCCACAGCAACGCGGCCACCGGTGCCGCGCTGTCAGCCACCGTCAAGGCGCCGACACCGACCTTCCTGCGCACCGACCTGGACAAGCCGGTGCTCAACCTGGAGACCGAGACCGACGTGCTGGCCCACCTGGCCGCCCGACAGCCGGACGACCGGAACCACCGACTGTGGGAGGCGGCGGGCACAGCGCACGTGGACAACGACGTGCTGACCCTGTTCGGCTACCAGGACCATCGGCAGACACCGCAGGACATCGACCCGACCTGCACCGCCGCGTTCAACACGGCGCCGGAGAGCTACCTGTTCGACACGGCGTACCGCGACCTGCGCACGTGGATACGCACCGGGCAGGAGCCACCGAAGGCACCACGGATGCAGATCAACGCGGCGGGCACCGACGTGGCCAGGGACGCGTTCGGCAACGGCATCGGCGGCATCCGGCTACCGCAACTGGCGGCACCGATCGCCACCCTGACCGGCGTGGGCAACCGGCCTGCCGACACCAACCCGGTGTCCGGGTTCTGCGTGCTGTTCGGCACGGCGGTGCCGTTCGACGCTGCCACCCTGGCCAAGCTCTACCCGACGCACGCCGACTACGTGCGTGCGTTCACCGGTGCCACGCTCAGCCTTGCCAGGCAAGGGTTCCTGACCCAGGACGATGTCGCTGACGCGCTGTTCGGCGCCCAGCAGGCGCCGGTCCCGAGCGGTAGCTGAGTGATGGTCGGTCGCCACCGTCCCGCACGGCCGATGGCGACCGGCCATTGTTTCCTTCAGCCTCACCGGACAAGGCCTCCCACCCCAAACCGACATCACCGAGTCACTACTCAACAGGCTCACGAGAACAGCCGACCCGAGCGACCAAGTCGGCCCGGGCGAGTCGACCACCGGCGTGAGCAAGTCGACCGCCCAGGCGGACGAACCGACTGCCGCCGCAGCCGAGTCGCCCACCGAGGCGGACAACCCGCGAAGTGGGCGAGTCGCCTATCAGCGTGGACGACTCGACCGCCCAGGCGCACGAACCGACCACCAGCGCAGGCGAACCGACCGCCAGCGCGGACGAGTCGGTCGCCACCGTCCCGCGCGGCCGGTGGCGACCAACCGGGCTACTCCGACCGCGGTACCGCGGCGAGGAACAGCACACCACTGGGCGGCAGCGCCACCACGACCGACGCCGGCAGGCCGTGCCACGGCTTGTCCTCGGCGATCACCTGGCCGAGATTGCCGACGCCGGAACCGCCGTAGATCTCGGCATCGGTGTTCAGCACCTCGCCCCACGCGCCCGCGAACGGCAGGCCGACCCGGTAGTTCAGGTGCGGGTGGCCTGCGAAGTTGGCGATGCACGCGACATACGAGCCGTCCAGCCCCAACCGCAGGAAGCTGATCACGTTGTTGGCCGAGTCGTTGGCGTCGATCCACTGGAAGCCGTCCGGCCTGGTGTCCTCGCTGTAGAGCGCGGGCGACGACCGGTACACCGCGTTCAGGTCGCGCAGCAGCGTGTAGACACCCTTGTGCAGCGGCTCGTCCATCAGCTGCCAGTCCAGCGAGCGCGACTCCGACCACTCCTGCGGCTGGCCGAACTCGCTGCCCATGAACAGCAACTGCTTGCCGGGGTGCGCCCACATGAAGGCGAGTAGCGCCCGCAGGTTGGCGGCCTGCTGCCAGTGGTCGCCGGGCATCTTGCGCAGCAACGACCCCTTGCCGTGCACGACCTCGTCGTGCGACAGCGGCAGGACGAAGTTCTCGGTGTACGCGTACATCATCGAGAACGTCATCTGGTGGTGGTGGTACTGCCGGTAGATCGGCGCCTTCGACATGTAGTCGAGGGTGTCGTGCATCCAGCCCATGTTCCACTTGAAGCCGAACCCGAGCCCGCCGAGGTGGGTGGGCCGAGAGACGGCCGGCCACGACGTGGACTCCTCGGCGATGGTCACGATGCCGGGCACCCGCTTGTAGCAGGTGGCGTTCATCTCCTGCAGGAAGCCGATGGCCTCGAGGTTCTCCCGGCCGCCGAACTGGTTCGGCACCCACTGGCCCTCTTGGCGC
>DASXYT010000167.1:0-2021 GCA_036502345.1 Pseudonocardiaceae bacterium
CGCGCGATGCCGAAGTCCATCACCTTCACGGCACCGGTCTTGGTGATCATGATGTTGGCCGGCTTCACGTCCCGGTGCACGATGCCGTGCCGGTGGCTGAAGTCCAGCGCGGCACACACGTCGGCCATGACCTCCATGGCGCGCTTGGCCGGCAGTGGTCCCTCCGACTTGACGATGTCCCGCAGCGTCCTACCGTCGACGTACTCCATGACGATGTAGGGCAGTGGGCCGTAGTCGGTGCGGGTCTCGCCGGTGTCGTACACGGCGACGATCGCCGGATGGTTCAACGCGGCCGCGTTCTGTGCCTCACGCCGGAACCGCTCCTGGAACTGCGGGTCACGGGCGAGGTCGGCGCGCAGCACCTTGACAGCGACGTCCCTGCCGAGCCGGACATCCTTACCGCGGTGTACCTCGGACATGCCTCCGTAGCCGAGCGTCTCGCCCAGCTCATAGCGGTTGGACAGCAGTCGTGAAGAGGTCATCGCCGTCCTCGCTTCGCCGCAGCCAGCGACGGGGCGTGGGGCGCACGGTGCCTGTCGGTTCGCTCGCTTCGCTCGGTCATGGGTGCTTTCGTCCCGGTCCTCGTCAACGGTCTGTTCATCATGCCTGGTGTGCGCCTCGGTCCCTGTGTCCGACCTACCGAGCCTTGCCTTCCGGTGTGCACGTGACCGTCACCACGGTCCCGACAGCCACATCACCGGTAGGTGTTACCGCACCGACCACACAGTGTGTGGGATCGGCACGGCCCGCTGAGGTCGTGCGCAGCGTGGTCCGCAGACCCAGCGTTCGGAGCTGGGTCGTGGCCAGGTCGGCACCCTTGCCGACATAGCCTCCCGCGTGGACGGCCACCGTGCCGATCGGGCCGAGCTCTGCCAGCCCGTCCGACGCGGTGTCCGGTCCGCCCGCCACCTTGGCGGAAGCGGTCTCCTGCAGTCCGACCGGCCGAGCGGTACCGCCGCTGGCGTGCCGGAGGTTCTGGGTGAGCACCCAGATCCCCAGCGCTATCAGCAGCAGCACCAGCAGACCGATCGGCAGCCACAGCGGTCGGATGGATCGCGATCGCTGTCCGAGCATGCCCGGTGGCGGCACCGGTGCCGACGGCGGCATGGTGCCACCGCCCAACGCCGGTGGTAGCGGCTGTGACATCGGTGCCGACATCGGTTGCGACATCGGCGGTTGGAGCTGTTGGGGGCCGGAGCCCTGTACCGGGATGGCCACCGACGGCACGGCGCCGTAGCCCTGCGGTGGGCTCATCGGTCCGACAGGCCCCGGCGGGCTGGGCAGCTGGCCCGGACCGGCCATGGTCAGGCCGGACGGCGTCGGCAACGGCATACCGGCGCGCACGGCCGCGGCCGCCGCCGCGAACTCGCCGCCGTTGCGGTAGCGCTGCCTTGGGTCCTTCACCAGGGTCGCCTCGATCAGCGCGCGCATGCCGGGTGGCACGTCCGGCGGCAGCGGCGGCGGCATGTCCCGGATGTGCATCAGGGCGACCGTCACCGCGTTCTCGGACAGGAACGGCCGGTGCCCGACGAGGCACTCGTAGCCGACCACGGCCAGCGAGTACACGTCGCTGGCCGGCTCGGCCTCCTCGCCGAGGGCCTGTTCCGGCGCGATGTAGTGCGCTGTGCCCATCACCATGCCCGACCTGGTCACCGGCGCAGCGTCGGCTGCCTTGGCGATCCCGAAGTCGGTGAGCTTCACGACGTGTTTGCCGGTCTGGCCCGTCGTCACCAGGATGTTGCCCGGCTTCACGTCCCGGTGCACGTAGCCCCGCTCGTGCGCGGCCTGCAGCGCCTCGCCCGCCTGGCCCAGCAACTCCAGCGTGAACTCGGCGGTCAGCCTGCCCGCGCGGGCGATGATGGTGGCCAGCGGGTCGCCGTCGACCAGTTCCATCACCAGGTACGCGGTGTCCTGCGGGCCGTCGGGGATCGCGGCGGTCTCGCCGTAGTCGTGCACGGCGGCGATGCCCGGGTGGTTGAGCGAGGCCGTGGTGCGCGCCTCGGTGCGGAAGCGGTGCAGGA
>DASXYT010000168.1:0-13307 GCA_036502345.1 Pseudonocardiaceae bacterium
ACGCGAGCACTCCGCCGCCGAGCCGCCGTTGGCCAGCGCGGCGAGGTCGAACGGCCTGCCGGTCAACCAGGTCGGGTCGGGCACCGGGCTGCCGTGCACCCGCAGCCTGGCCACGCCACCGTCCGGGTAGATCCGCAGCCGCACGTGCGTGTACCGCTCGGCACTGTCCACTGTGAACACGTTCTTCGTGTCGCCGGCCAGCGGCGAGCGCGGCACGACCGTGGCCCACTCCTGCGCCAGCAACTCGTCGGGCGCCGGGTAGCCGTCCACGGAACATCCCTCGACGGACGCGAACGGCGGGTAGTTCCCGGTGAAGAACGCGGTGTCCACGACGACGGTGTGCACGATCCCGGGGATGCCCAGCCGGATGATCACCCAGTCGTGGTCGACGGGATCGCGGCGCTTGCGGCGGGTCTCCCAGCCGTCGTACTCCTGACCCTTGTTGGTGAACGTGTACGGCCGGTACTCGGGTGGCTGCGGGCGGATCAGGTTCTCCTGCTCGGCGAAGAACTCGTCGCTGGACGCGAGCACTCCGCCGCCGAGCCGCCGGGACGCCAGGTCGGGCAGTTGGGACCAGTCCTGGTTCATACGTCTCCCCTGCTCAGCAGTGCTCCGCTCGGCTCCGTCCCGGTAACAGGGACGCCACGCAGCCAGGTGGCGCGGACGACACCGGTCAGCGTGCTGCCGTGATAGGCACTGACCGGGTTGCGGTGGTGCAGCGCGGCCACGTCCACAGTGAACTCCGCATCCGGCGCGAACACACACAGGTCGGCGTCGGCGCCCGGCGCGATCCGGCCCTTGACCGGCAGGCTGACCAGGTCAGCGGGCCGTTGTGCCATCCACCGCACCACGTCGGCAAGCGCGAAGCCGCGTCGCCTGGCCTGCGTCCACACCGCGGACAGGCCCACCTGAACACCGGCGATGCCACCCCAGGCCAGGCCGAAGTCGCCGACGTCGAACCGTTTCAGCTCAGGCGTGCACGGCGAGTGGTCGGTGACCACCAGGTCGATGACGCCGTCGGCCAGCCCGGCCCACAGCGCGTCCCGGTTCGCCGCCTCGCGGATCGGCGGACAGCACTTGAACTGGGTGGCACCGTCCGGGATGTCCTCGGCGGCGAACGTCAGGTAGTGCGGGCAGGTCTCCACGGTGACCCGTACGCCGTCGGCACGGGCGCGAGCCAGCATCGGCAGGGCGTCGGCGCTGGACAGGTGCAGGATGTGCAGCCGGGTGCCGAATCCGGCCGCCAGCGCGAGGAGTTCGGCGATGGCCGTGTGCTCAGCGGCCCTCGGCCGGGACGCCAGGAAGTCCGCGTAGCGCGGGCCGACCGGTTGCGGTGCGGCGGCGATGACGGCCTCGTCCTCCGCGTGCACGATGAACAGCGCGTCCAACTCGGCCAGCCGACGCATCACGTCGGCCCGCTGGTCGGCGTCCAGGTGGCCGAACTCGTCGACGCCCGAGTGCAGCGTGAACGCCTTGAAGCCGAACACGCCGGCAGCGTGCAGAGCGGCGAGGTCGTCGGCGTTGCCGGGCACAGCGCCGCCCCAGAAGCCGACGTCGATGTGTGCCTTGCCGGCCGCGGCGGCCTGTTTCACGGCCAGCGCCGCCGGGTCCGTGGTGGGCGGGATGCTGTTCAGCGGCATGTCGATCAGCGTCGTGACACCGCCGGCAGCAGCCGCCCTGGTCGCGGTGTCGAACCCCTCCCACTCGGTGCGACCTGGTTCGTTGACGTGCACGTGGCTGTCCACCAGGCCGGGCAGCAGCACCTCGTCGGCGGCCAGCTCGACAGTGCGCACCGCTGTGAGGGGGGCGTCGAACGCTTCGACGGCCACAATCCTGCCGGCCTGCACGGCCACCGCGCCGGACCGCTCACCGGCGGGCGTGATCAGCCGCCTGGCCCGGACCACCAGGTCGAGGCTCACAGCCAGTCCTCGGCGACACGCATTGCCAGCTGTTCCAACAGATTCGCCGCGTCGGCGATGCTCCGGGCGGGGTCCGGTTCGATGTCGGCCAGGGCGTAGGCGGCGGAGATGCCCGCGTCGGCAAGGGCCTGCTGGTCCAGCAGGCAGCGCCCGGCGACCGCGATCGACGGCACACCGGCCCGCGCCGCCACCTGGACCACCCCGATCGGCGCCTTGCCGTGCAGGCTCTGCTCGTCCAGCGAGCCCTCCCCGGTGATCACCAGGGCTGCGTCGGTCAGGTGGTCGGCGAAACCGATCAGGTCCAGCAGCAGGTCGATGCCGGACCGGCGGGTGGCACCGAGCACGGCGAGTGCCGCGAAGCCGATCCCACCGGCGGCACCAGCACCCGGCGCATCGGCGAGTTCCGGGTTCAACAGGTCCGCCCAGGTCCGCAGGCCGGCCGCCAGGTGGTCCACCTGGCCTGCGTCGGCGCCCTTCTGCGGGCCGAACACGGGAGCGGCGCCGGTCGGGCCGAGCAGTGGGTTGTCCACGTCGGTGGCCAGCACGACGTCCAGCTTCAGGCTCACCCCGCTCAGATCCACCTGCGCCACGCTGGTCAGCGCACCACCGCCGGGTGGCAGCGGCTCGCCTGCGGCGTCCAGCACCCGGCCGCCCAGCGCGGTGACGAGACCGGCGCCGCCGTCCGTGCTGGCAGTGCCGCCGACACCGAGCACCACTGTCGTGCAGCCGGCTTCGGCGGCGGCCAGCAGCAACTCGCCGACGCCGTGACTGGACGCGGTCAGCGGAGCCGGCACGCCGTTGGGCAGTAGCACCAGGCCGCACGCCGACGCTGCCTCCACGACGGCCACACCGTCCCGGATCGCGATCGTCGCGGTGACCGGCAGCCCGGTCGGCCCCTGGACCTCCGCGTGCAGCGGCGTGAACCCGGCGGCCAGCGCAGCCTCGACCGTGCCGTCACCGCCGTCGGCCACCGGCACCTGGTGCACCGCCAGGTGCGGCCGCACCCGCGCGATGCCCCTGGCCACGGCCGCGGCGACGGCGGGCGCGGTCAGCGAGCCCTTGAACTTGTCCGGCGCGACGACCACATGGCTCATCGGCCGGACAGCCGCTCGATGACGGTGAGCAGCGCGGAATGGTCCAGGTCACCCAACCCCATGGCCCGCGCGGCGGCCATCAACTGGGCGGTCACGCCGGTGACCGGCAGTGCGACACCGGCCTCGCGGGCGGCGTCGACGACGATGCCCATGTCCTTGTGGTGCAGGTCGATCCGGAAGCCGGGCTTGAACTCCCTGCGCAGCATGGTCTCGCGCTTGAGGTCGAGGATGCGGTTGGCGGCCAGGCCGCCGGCGAGCACGTCCAGCCCAGCCTTCGCATCGACGCCGGACGCCTCCAGCAGCACAATGGCCTCGCTGACCAGCGTGTAGATGCCGGCGACCACGAGTTGGTTGGCCGCTTTCACCGTCTGGCCGGCACCGTGCGGACCCACGTGCACGATGGTGCCGCCGAGGATGTCGAACAGCGGCCTGGCGGCGTCGTAGTCCTCGGCGGTGCCGCCGACCATGATCGACAGCGTTCCGTTCTCGGCACCCGCCTGACCACCGGACACCGGCGCGTCCAGCACCCGCACGCCGGTCTCGACGCCCCGCTCGGCGATCTCGACCGAGGTCTCCGGGCGGATCGAGCTCATGTCGATGAACAGCAGGCCGTCGGTCGCGTTGGCGAGCACACCGGCGTCGCCGAGCACCACTTCTTCGACCTCGGGGTGGTTGGGCAGCATGGTGATCACCACCTCGGCGTCGGCCACCGCGGCGGCAACGCTGTCCACCGGTGTGCCGCCGGCATCGGTGAGCTTGCGCGCTGCCTCCGGTTTGCGCGCGTAGCCGGTGACCTGATGGCCGGCACCGGCAAGGTGCGCCGCCATCGGCCCGCCCATGATGCCCAGTCCGATGAACCCGATCCTCGTCACGTACCCATCTCCTGCCCTGTTGACAGTGGCCGGTGGCGCTCGTACCTTCATCCGCGATGGAAGATAAATTCCGTATCGCAGAAGTGAATCAATTGCCATTCAACACCCTGACCGACCTGTTCGGCCAGTGTGTCGCTGTCGAGCGCTGGGCGCGCGAGCTCGCCGACAGCAGGCCGTACGCCGACGTCTCCGCGCTGCTGGCGCGAGCCGACGAGCTGTCCGCGAGCCTGACCGACAAGGAACTCCGACAAGCCCTCGGCGATCATCCCCGAATCGGCCAGCGAGCGGCACCCGGCAGTTCGACGGCGGCGCTTTCGGAGGCCGAACAGTCCGGTGTGGACATCAAACTGGCCGACCGCCTGCTGGCCGCGAACACCGCCTACGAGGTCCGGTTCGACCACATCTACCTGGTGTGCGCCGCCGGCCGCAACGGCGAGGAACTGCTGGCCGACCTCGCCGAGCGGATGGGCAACGACCCGGTGACCGAACTCGGCGTCGTCCGGCGTGAGCTGGGCAAGATCGCCCACCTGCGGCTGTCCGGGATGATCACGCCATGAGTGCGATCACCACGCACGTGCTGGACACGGCAGCCGGGCGACCGGCCGCCGGAGTCGCCGTGCGGCTGGAAAGCACTGCCGGCACCGGCTGGCTGACCGTCGGCGAGGGCGTCACCGACGATGACGGGCGGGTGCGCGAACTCGGCCCGGACGCCATCACCGCTGGCCGCTACCGGCTGACCTTCGCGACAGCCGAGTACTTCGGCGACCGCGAGTCGTTCTTCCCCGAGGTCACCGTCACGTTCACCGTGACCGACCCGACGACGCACCACCACGTGCCGATCCTGTTGTCCCCCTTCGCCTTCTCCACCTACCGAGGGAGCTGACCATGGCCATCACGCTCGGCGCCAACCAGTACGGCAAGGCGGAGACGCGCCTGGTCACGGTGCAGCGGGACGGTCCGGTGCACCACATCACCGACCTCAACGTGAGCATCTCGCTGCGTGGCGACATGACCGCGTCGCACCTGACCGGCGACAACTCGAACGTCGTGCCGACCGACACGCAGAAGAACACGGTCTACGCGTTCGCGAAGCAGGAACCGGTCGGCGAGATCGAGGACTTCGCGCTGCGGCTGGGCAGGCACTTCGCGGGCTCGTACGAGCAGATCACCAGCGCGCGGGTGATGATCGAGGAGTACGGCTGGGACCGGATCATGGTCGACGGCCAGCCGCACCAGCACTCGTTCCACCGGTCGTCGGGCGAGCAGCGGACAACCGCAGTAACCGTGGCCGGCGACCAGGCGTGGGTGGTGTCCGGGCTGACCGATCTCGTGGTGCTCAAGTCGACGGGCTCGGAGTTCCACGGCTATCCCAAGGACAAGTACACGACGCTGCCCGAGACCACCGACCGCGTGCTGGCCACGGCGGTCACCGCGCGCTGGCGCTACCAGCGGCTGGACGTGGACTGGGCATCGACGTTCCAGGCGGTGCGCGACGCGATGTTGCGCGCGTTCGCCACGACGCACAGCCTGGCGTTGCAGCAGACGCTCTACGCGATGGGCGAGGCCGTGCTCGAACAGCACGACGCCATTGCCGAGATCCGGCTGTCACTGCCGAACAAGCACCATTTCACCGTCGACCTGAGCCCGTTCGGCCTGGACAACGACAACGAGGTGTTCTTCGCGGCCGATCGGCCGTACGGGCTGATCGAGGGCAGTGTCACGCGGGACGACGCCGCCGACGAGGGCCTCGCCTGGCATACCCTGGCCGCTTTCTGAGCGCTGTCACCCACAGGTGGTGGTAGTTTTCCTTATCGTGGATGTTGAATTCCAAAATCCGCCAAAGGGCGGCGTGCAGTCCGTCGAGCGCACGTTCGAACTACTCGAACTGATGGCCGACGCGGGCGGGGAGGTGGCGCTCAGCCAACTCGCCGAGTCCTCGGCACTGCCGCTGCCCACCATCCACCGGATCATGCGCACGCTGGTCAACGGCGGCTACGTGCGCCAGCAGCCGTCCCGCCGCTACGCGTTGGGGCCACGGCTGATCCGGCTCGGCGAGACGGCCGGCCGCACGCTCGGCGCGTGGGCGCGGCCCTACCTGGCCAGCCTGACCGACGCGGTCGGCGAGACGTCGAACATGGCCGTGCTGGACGGCGACCAGGTGGTCTACGTGGCGCAGGTGCCCTCCCAGCACTCGATGCGGATGTTCACCGAGGTGGGCAGGCGGGTGGACGCGCACTGTACGGCCGTCGGCAAGGCGGTGCTCGCGGAACTGCCCGAACAGGCCGTCAACCAGTTGCTGGCCAGGGTCGGCAGGCGGACCACCGTCGACCCGGTCGCGTTCCACCGTGAGCTCGCGGCCATTCGGAGCAACGGCTACGCCGAGGACGACGGTGAGCAGGAGGTCGGCGTGCGGTGCATCGCCGTCACCGTGCCCGGCGGCCCGGCAGGCGCCGCGATCTCGATCAGCGGGCCGGAGGCCAGGATGTCCATGATCGCCGTGGACGACGTGGTGCCGCTGATGCACCGGGTGGCCGGCAACCTGGCCAGGGAGCTCAGCGTCGGACCGTCCACTTAGGTCAGATAGGCGACAGGACTACCCTCTGCCCAATGCGTAGGAACATCCTGATCACAGGTGCCAGCTCCGGGCTCGGCGCCCAGATGGCCAGGGAATTCGCTGACCGTGGCAGGAATCTCGCGCTGTGTGCCCGGCGGGACGAGCGGCTGACCGAACTGCGAGCCGAACTCACGTCCCGGCACCCGAACATCACCGTGCTGACGCGTAAACTCGATGTCACCGATTATGACGATGTCTTCACAGCGTTCGGCGAATTATCGGACCAGTTGGGATCACTGGACCGGGTGATTGTGAACGCGGGTGTCGGCCAGGGCAGCCCGATCGGTACCGGCGGGTTCGCCGCCAACCTGAACATCATGCGGACCAACCTGGTCGGCGCGCTCGCCCAGTGCGAGGCAGCCATGGACGTGTTCCGTGCCCAGCACAGCGGCCATCTCGTCGTTGTCGCGTCGGTCGGCGCGCTGCGTGGCCTGCCCAAGGACCTGAGCGCCTACGCGGCCAGCAAGGCGGGCCTGGTGAACCTCGCCGAGGGCATCCGGGCGGACACGCTCGGCGGGCCGATTCGCGTGACCACCCTCTATCCTGGGCCGATCGAGACGGACATGAATCCCGATCCTTCGTCGGTGCCGCTGATCGTGGACACGGCAACCGGAGCCCGGGCGATGGTGAGAGCAATCGAACACGAAGTAGCGAATGCATGTGTGCCACCATGGCCATGGCGGCCACTGGCGGCGGCCATGCGGCTGTTGCCACTTCGCATTGTTGCGAAGTTCATCTGATCAGGTGAGAAATCACGGGTCATCGCCCGTGCGCCCACCCGCCCGTGTCCATAGCCCACAAGGAATGAGGACCAGCACACATGACGTCGACCCAACTCAGCGGGCTGGACACCGCCTTCCTCTGCCTGGACAGCAATTCCACACCGATGAACATCGGCGCGCTCGCATTGTTCGCGCCGAAGCAGCCGGTGCACCCGACCAGGATCGCGGAACTGCTTCGCGTCCGGGCGGAGCGGATTCCCCGCCTGCGCCAACGGGTTCGTGCTTCGCTGCTGCCGCCCGGCGTGGCCAGTTGGGTCGATGATCCCGACTTCGACGCCGCCGACCACATCCACACCCACCACCTGCCCAGGCCGCACGACGCGGGTCAGCTCACCGACTATGTGGCGAACATCATGAACGTGCGGCTCGATCCGGGTCGCCCACTGTGGGAAATCCACGTGATCACCGGGCTGCTCGGTGGCTGGTTCGCCGTACTGCCGAAACTGCACCACGCACTGGCCGACGGAGCGGGCGCCCTGACGCTGGGTCTCGGCCTGCTGGACGGCTTCGAAGGCTGCGCGGACGCCCCACGCCAGAGCGGGTCGCGCAACGACGGCCTCGGCATCCGCGCCATGCTGCGCGAACTGGGCTCGTCGGCGCAGCAGGCCATGGACATCGCGGGCTCCGCGCTGCGCAGCGCCAGGCCGGCACCGCAGGAGTCGCCGCTGCTCGCGCCGAACGGCGGCGACCGCAGGATGGCCACCGTGCGGCTGGACATGCAGGACATCAAGCAGGTCAGGACCCGGCACGGCGGCACCACCAACGACGTGCTGCTCGCCGTGCTGTCCGGCGCGCTGCGCGAGTGGCTGCAGGCCAGGGGCGACCGGCCGGACGAGATGTCACTGCGGGCTCTGGTCCCGGTCAGCCAGCGCTGCCGAGGCAGGGGCGCGAACTCGGCGGGCAACCAGTTGTCCGGCTACCTGTGCGATCTCCCGGTGGCCGAGCCGGATCCGGTGCGCAGGTTGGCCATCGTGCGGGCGATGATGGACGGCAACAAGGTGGCTGGCCCCGGCCGTGGTCCCGGTGCGCTGCCGCTGCTGGCCGACCGGCTGCCGGCCGCGCTGCACAGGGCGGTCATGCCGATGCTCGGGCAGTGCGCTCCGCTGCTGTGCGACACCGTGGTCACGACGGTCCCGCTGCCCAGCGTGCCGCTGCACTTCGACGGTGCCGAACTGCGCGAGGTCTACCCCGCGGTGCCGCTGGCTCCCGGGCACGCGCTCGGTGTCGCGTTCAGCCCGTACCGTGGCACCGTCCACGTCGGACTGCACGCGAACGCTCGCGCTCTGCCGGACGTGGACCTGCTGGCGCACGCGCTGACCGGCACGCTCGGGTCACTGCAGGAACTCTGCGCATAGCTTGTCGAGCGTGCCGGTCACCTCGGTGACCAGCGCACCGACGGCCAGCACCAGGCAACCAGGACCGTCGAGCGGCAGCACGGCCCAGTTCGGCCCGGCTCGTTCGGCTTTCCGGCTCACTCCCCCACCGGCGACGAGCACTGTGCCCTGCACCCGGTGGCCGCCGCTGCCGGCCGGTCCGGACAGGGCGGCGTCGGTGCCGTCCAGCAGGTTCTCGTGCACGAGCAGCGGCTTCGTGTCGACGGTGACCTCCAGGACACCCGCGTAGCGACCGCCGGTCTCCCCCGTTCTACCCAGCACGACGACCTCCCTGACCAGCAGAAAGCCGCCCCCGGCGACGGTGGCGCGCAGGCTGCCCCGGAAGTCGGCGCCGGCACACACCACGGTCGGCTGCGGCGCCCAGCGCACGGTGGCACCGTCGGCGACGTCGATGTGCACCGCCCAGTCGGCCGGTGTGCCGTGCACGCCCGGCTGGACCACCGTGGCGCCTGCCGAGTCGACGCTGAGCGAGCAGGCCTCGCCCACCTCGCCGGTCAGCCGTAGCCGGTCGCCGCCGAGTGGGCCACCGGCCGCGTGCAGCAGGTGCAGCCGGTCGGCGCCGATCGGCCGCAGGACGACCGGTGGCGCGTCCTGCCAGTAGGTGCGCTGGCCTGCCGCGTCGCGGTGCACGGCGAACGTGGCGGCGGCCTCCATCAGCGGGCGGCCAGCGTGGCCCGCACCCAGTCGGCAACCGGCACGACGCCATCGTGTGCGCGCAGCGAGATCAGCACCGTTGGCAGGTCGCCGCGCTGGGCGGCCGAGTCCCTGCGCATCACGTCCAGATCGGCGCCGACGTGTTCGGCGAGGTCGATCTTGTTGATGACCAGGAGGTCCGACCTCGTCACGCCGGGGCCGCCCTTGCGTGGCACCTTGTCGCCGCCCGCCACGTCCACCACGAAGATCTGCCGGTCGATCAGGCCGTAGCTGAAGGTGGCGGTCAGGTTGTCGCCGCCGCTCTCCACCAGCACCAGATCCGGGTCGTGCAGCCGTTCCAGTTCCTCGACCTCGTCCAGGTTCGCGGTGATGTCGTCCCGGATCGCGGTGTGCGGGCAGCAGCCGGTGCGCACCGCCCTGATGCGTTCGTCGGGCAGAACACCGTTGCGGCGCAGGAAGTCCGCGTCCTCGGTGGTGTAGATGTCGTTGGTCACGACCACCACGGACAGCTCGCCTGCCAGCTTCTTGCACAGGGCGGCGACCAGCGCGGTCTTGCCGCCGCCGACCGGGCCACCGATGCCGATGCGCAGTGCCCTGCTGGCCTGTCTGGTGGCGCCGGCCAGGGATACCGCGGCGCGTTCGTCGTCACGATGCAAAGAGACTCACCTCCGAGTTGGCGTGCCGAGCGGCCTGTAGTTCCGGCAGCACGGCACCGGTGGCGGGCAGCGCGGCCGGATCACCTGTGGCCACGGCGAGTTCGGCCGCGGTCCTGCCGATGTCCGCTGCGTGCTCGGCGTGTGCCGACAGCGCGGCCTGGGTGGCGGTGACGGCCAGCGGGTCGAGGCCGAGCAGCCGGACGGCGGCCGAGCAGGCACCGCCGATGAGATGGTGCACGGCCAGGTTCGCCGCGTCCTGAGGGCCGCCGCCACCTGCGGCGACGGCGGCGCCGAGCACGAGCGGCTGGTGTGGGCGGCCCAGCGTTCTGAGGCTGGCCAGGGCTGTCGTTGCCCACATCCGGCTGACCGTGCGGAGCAGTGCGGCGCCCTGCGCTCTGGACGCGGCCCGGAGCGCTGCGGACAGGGTGCGGGCATCGAGGGCGTGGTCCCAGCGGTCCCAGTTCGCCGTGGTCAGGCTCGCGGCCGCGGCGAACCCGGCGAGCACGGGACCGGCGGTGCGCAACCGGCCGCGGAGGAACAACTCCAGGTCGTCGACCGTGGTGAGCAGCCCTGCCTCGACGGCCGACTCGACGCCGCCGGAGTGCGCGTGGCCGCCGCTGGGCAGTCGCGAATCGGCCAGCAGCAGCATGTTCGTCGTCGTCGTCATCGTCATCAGAAGAGTGAATATCGTTGGGCGAGGGGCAGTTCGGTGGCCGGTTCCGCCTCGATCAGTTCGCCGTCCACGTGCACGGCGAACGTGTCCGGGTCGACCTCGATCCTGGGCAGCGCGTCGTTGCCCGGCAGGTCGGCCTTGCCCAGCGACCGGGTGCTCCGCACCGGCACCAGCCTGCGTTTGATGTCCAGCCGGTCGGCCAGGCCGTCGTCGATCGCGGCCTGTGCCACGAAGTGCACCGACGTGGCTGCCGGGGTGACGCCGTACGCGCCGAACATCGGTCGCGGCAGCACCGGTTGTGGGGTGGGGATGGATGCGTTGGCATCACCCATCGCGGCCCAGCCGATCATGCCGCCCTTCACCACGACCGCAGGGCGGATGCCGAAGAAGGCGGGTTGCCAGAGCACGAGATCGGCGAGTTTGCCGGTCTCGACGGAGCCGATCTCGGCGTCCAGCCCGTGGGCGATGGCCGGGCAGATCGTGTACTTGGCGACGTAGCGGCGGGCGCGCAGGTTGTCCGAACCGTTGTCGCCGGGCAGGAATCCCCTGCGCTTCTTGTTCACGTGAGCGGTCTGCCAGGTGCGGATGACGACCTCGCCGATCCGGCCCATCGCCTGCGAGTCCGACGAGATGATCGAGATCGCGCCGATGTCGTGCAGCATGTCCTCGGCCGCGATGGTGGACGGGCGGATCCGGCTCTCCGCGAACGCGAGGTCCTCCGGTACGGCCGGGTTCAGGTGGTGGCAGACCATCAGCATGTCCAGGTGCTCGTCCACGGTGTTGATCGTGTACGGCCTGGTCGGGTTCGTGGAACTGGGCAGCACGTTCGGCTCGCCCGCGACCGTGATGATGTCCGGCGCGTGGCCGCCGCCCGCGCCCTCGGTGTGATAGGTGTGGATCGTGCGACCGGCGATCGCGGCGAGGGTGTCCTGCACGTAGCCGGCTTCGTTCAGCGTGTCGGTGTGGATGGCGACCTGCACGCCGTACTCGTCGGCCATCCGGAGGCACACGTCGATCGCGGCGGGTGTGGTGCCCCAGTCCTCGTGCAGCTTGAACCCGCTGGCGCCGCCGAGCACCTGCTCGCGCAGCGCGGCCTCGCCGACGGTGTTGCCCTTGCCGAGCAGTGCGACGTTCACGCCGAACGCGTCCATCGACTCCAGCATCCTGGCCAGGTACCAGGACCCGGGCGTGACGGTGGTGGCCTTGGTGCCCTCGGCAGGCCCGGTACCGCCGCCGACCAGTGTGGTGATGCCGGCGGACAGGGCTTCGTCGACCAGTTGCGGGCAGATGAAGTGCACGTGCGCGTCGATGGCGCCCGCGGTGAGGATCATGCCGTTGCCGGCCAGGATCTCGGTCCCGGGACCGATGACGAGGGCGGGGTCGACGCCGTCCATGGTGTCCGGGTTACCGGCCTTGCCAACACCGACGATGCGGCCGTCGCGTACGCCGATGTCGGCCTTCACCACGCCCCAGTGGTCCAGGATGACGGCCCCGGTGATGACGAGGTCGGGGGCGCCGTCCGCGCGGCTGGTCCTGGCCTGGCCCATCGACTCGCGGATCACCTTGCCGCCGCCGAAGACGACTTCGTCGGCCTGCTGCGGGCCGCGGGTGCGGTCCTCGGTGACCTCGATGAACAGGTCGGTGTCGGCCAGGCGGATGCGGTCGCCGGTGGTCGGGCCGAAGAGGTTGACGTAGTGGCGGCGGTCCAGTTCACTCACCGGCTGCTCCTGTGTGTTCGTCCAGGTGCCCTGCGTGCTCCGGCCGTAGCCCGGGGACGATGCGTGCGCCGCGCAGCGGGATCAGTTCGACAACGCGGTCGATGCCGGGCTCGAACCGCACGGACGTGCCGGCCGGGACGGCGAGCCGGTGACCCCAGGCGGCGGTGCGGTCGAAGTCCAGGGCGGGGTTGGTGGCGGCGAAGTGGTAGTGCGAGCCGACCTGGATCGGCCGGTCGCCGGTGTTGACGACGGTGAGTTCGAGACGCGGCACGTCCGGAGCGATCCACAGTGGAGCGTCGGACGGGATGATCTCGCCGGGGATCATTCGGTGGCTCCGCTCGGCGGGCCCTGGATCGGGCGGTGCACGGTGACCAGCTTGGTGCCGTCCGGGAAGGTGGCCTCGACCTGCACGGAGGTGACCATCTCGGGGACGCCTTCGAGCACGTCCTCGGTGGTCAGGACGTGCTGGCCCGCAGACATGAGGTCGGCGACGCCCCGGCCGTCACGTGCTCCCTCCATGACCCAGGAGCTGAGCACGGCGACGGCTTCCGGGTAGTTCAGCCGGAGGCCGCGGCCCCTGCGCTGCCAGGCCAGTTGGGCGGCCACGTGCAGCAGCAGCTTTTCCTGTTCGTGTGGAGAGAGCAGCATCGTCACACGGTATGTGCGGTGTGTAACGGCAGTGTTACCGGGTCATGGCGGTCAGCGAGTGCGGGTGGGCCTGCCGCCTGCTCGCGCGAGTCGACGTCCCAGGCGGCCGAGTCGCCTCCTCCCGTGGTCGACTCGCGAGTCGACCCTCCGGGCGGGCGAGTTGACTGCTCCCGCGAGTGAGTCGCCGTTCAGTCCGGTGAGCAGCCTGCCCGGCGAGGCGACTCTTCCCAGGGACGAGTCGTCGTCCCGAGCGGCCGAGTCGCACCCTCCTGCGGACGACTCG
>DASXYT010000169.1:0-6047 GCA_036502345.1 Pseudonocardiaceae bacterium
CCCGCCGTGCACGCCGACCAGGACGTGGTCACCGGGCCGGTCGAGCCCACGCCGGTCATGCGCTGGTTCGCCCGCCAGCCGGTCAACCACGACCACTACAACCAGTCCGTGCTGCTGGAGTGCAGGCCCGGCGTGTGGCCGGAGATCCTGGACCAGGCACTGACCGCCCTGATCACCCACCACGACGCCCTGCGCCTGCGGGTGTCCGCCGGAGCGGCCAGGATCGTGCCGCCGGACGGCCGCTCCGTGCTGCACATCGCGCCGGACCACGACATCAACAGCCGACTGTCGCTCGCCGACGGCCCGATCGTGGCCGCCGCCCTGCTGCCCGACGACCGGCTGCGGATCGTGGTGCACCACATCGCGGTCGACGCGGTGTCCTGGCACATCCTGCTGGCCGACCTCGCGACGGCGTGTGCCCAGTTGGAGGCCGGACAGCCGGTGATCCTGCCGGCCAAGAGCACGTCGTTCCAGCGCTGGGCCGAGCGCCTTGCCGAGTACCCGGTCGAGACCGTGACGCCGGAGGGCGGGCGGCTGCCGGTCGACCACAGTGACGGCCGGAACACCGAGGAATCGGAACGCGCCGTCGACGTCGCCCTCTCCGCGGAGCTGACCGACTCCCTGGTGCACCGGGTTCCTGCGGCCTACCGGACCGAGATCAACGACGTGCTGCTGACCGCCCTCGCGGTCACGGTCGCCGAGTGGACCGGTGACGACTCGGCGTTCGTCGAGATCGAGGGCCACGGCCGGGAACAACTCGGCGACGACGTTGACGTGTCCAGGACGGTCGGGTGGTTCACCAACCTGCTGCCGATCGGCCTGCGGGTGACCGGCCAGGGCTGGGGCGACCGGCTCAAGGCCGTCAAGGAACGGTTGCGCGCGGTAACCCGCGTCGAGAGCACCCGGCCTGCCGAACTCTGCTTCAACTACCTGGGTCGGCTGGACCAGCAGCGCGGCGAGCCGGGACGCTTCACCGAGGCCCCCGACGTGCTCGGCGCACGGCGTGACCCCCGCGCCGAACGGTCCTACCTGCTCGACATCACAGCCGGGATCGAGGCGGGCACGCTCCAGCTGAGCTGGGGATACTCGGCCAACCGGCACGACCAGCAGACCGTCCACCAGCTCGCCGAGAGCTATCTCGCCAACCTGACCGCCCTGATCGATCACTGCCTGACCAACACCGGCGCGACCCCGAGCGACTTCCCACTGGCCGGTCTTGACCAGTCCACTCTGGACGGACTGCTCACCGGCGTAGCCGGCGTGGTCGAGGACGTCTACCCGCTCTCGCCGTTGCAGACGGGCATGCTGTTCCACTCGACCTACGACGAGGACTCGCGGCAGTACCTGGAGCAGTTGGGCTTCGTCATCCATGGCGACCTGGACGTCGATGCCTTCGAACGGGCCTGGCAGCGAGTGGTCGACCGGCACGCGGTCCTGCGCACCAGGTTCCTCTGGCAGGGCCTGCCCGCCCCGATGCAGGTGGTCCTGCGCGACCAGCGGGTCCGGATCGAGCAGCCCACGTGTTCGTTGGCCGACTACCTGGTCGCGGATGCCGAACGTGGCATCGACCTGGTCGCGTGCCCAGCCAGGTTCGCCGTGCTGGCCACAGGACCGGACGAGTACTCCTTCGTGTGGACGTTCCACCACGTGATGCTGGACCGCTGGAGCGTCTCGGCCGTGCTGGACGAGGTCTTCGCGCTGTACCACGGTCGAACGGTCGACCACGAGCCTGCTCGATACCGCGACCACATCGCCTGGCTGGCCGCTCAGGATCGAACCGAGGAGGCCGCTTTCTGGCGGCACGAGCTCGACGGTTTCACCGAACCGAAGCCGCTGCCGGTGCGCACGGGCCTGAACCTCAGCCGAGTGGAGGCCCGGTTCCCGGCCGACCTCGCCGAACAGGTACGCGAACTGGCCCAACGTGCCCGGTGCACGGTGAACACGGTGCTGCACGCGGCCTGGGGCCTGCTGCTGAGCAGGTACACCGGCACGGACGACGTCCTGTTCGGCACCACCGTGGCAGGCCGCGGTGCCGACGTGCGCGGCATCGAGCACATGGTCGGTCTGCTGATCAACACCATCCCGACCCGGATGACCATCGACCAGGACGCCTCGGTGCTCGACCACCTGGCGGTGCACCACGCCAGGCTGTTGGAACTGCGTGATCACGAGCACAGCGCGCTCGTGGACATCCACCGGTGCACGGACGTTCCGGCTGGAACGCCGTTGTTCGACACGCGGTTCGTCTACGAGAACTTCGGCGACGGCGAGGACAGCGGACTGGACGTCGAGTCCGTCGAGGACATCCTGGAACGCACGAGCTACCCCGTGGTGGTCGAGGTCCACCACGGCACCGAGATCGACGTCGCGGTGAGGTCCACGGTGGACGGCATGCCGCTGCTCGACCACTTCGTGCACCTGGTCAGGCAGTTGGCCACCTGCCCGGAAGACCGCATGGGTGCGATCGAGCTGCTGACCCCTGCGCAGCGGGACCGCATGCTCCGGGAGTGGAACGACACGGCCGTCCCGATCCCGGACCGCACCCTCGCCGAGCTGTTCGAGGACCAGGTCGAGACGGCGCCCGACTCGATCGCGCTGGTCGACCGGCACGGGCGGACCATCACCTACGCCGAGCTGAACACACGCGCGAACCGGCTGGCGAACCATCTCAGGTCGCTCGGCGTCGCCTGTGAGACCCCGGTGGGCATCTGCCTGGAACGGTCCGTCGACCTGATCGTGGCGGCCCTCGCGGTGGTCAAGGCGGGCGGCGCCTACCTGCCGCTCGACCCGGGACATCCGGCGGATCGTCTCGCGTACATGATCGAGGACAGCGGCATCGACATCGTCGTGGCGACGGATCTCACGGGCTACCACGGCACTCTCGTGGACCCCGGCGCCGGCAGCGTCACCGACAACCCGACTCCGCTCAGTGGACCGGGGAACCTCGCGTACGTGATGTACAAGTCCGATTCGACTGGCCGGCCCACGAGCGTGCTGGTCGAGCAGCGGTCGGTGGTCCGGTTGGTGCGCGGCCAGAGCTATGCCGACTTCACCCCACACGCGGTCTGGCTTCAGCTGGCCTCGATGTCGTTCGACGTGTTCGCGTTCGAGGTGTGGGGATCGTTGCTCGGCGGCGGCCGGCTGGTGATCGGTCCGCCCGAGCTGCCGACAGCCACGCGGCTGCGCAGGCTGATCACCGACCACGGCGTCACCCAGCTGTGGCTGACCGGCTCGCTGTTCAACATCGCCGTGGACGAGGACCCGACCGTCCTGTCCGGGATCGAGCGGCTGGTGGTCGGGCGCGAGGCGTTGTCGGTCCGACACGTCCGCGCGGCCCGGCGCGCGCTGCCCGGGATGACCGTCACGAACGGGTACGGACCGACCGAGGCCACGGTGTTCGCGACCTGCCACCCGGTCGTCGATGTCCCGGACGACGCGCTGGCCGTCCCCATCGGCCGGCCGATCGCCAACACCGAGACCTATGTGCTGGACACCGAACTGCGCCCGGTCCCGGTGGGCGTTGTCGGTGAGTTGTGCATCGGCGGTGTCGGTGTGGCCCGCGGCTACTCGAACCGGCCGGGGCTGACCGCGGACAGGTTCGTGCCCAACCCGTTCGGCTCCGGCCGGCTGTATCGAACCGGTGACCTGGCACGGTGGACCGAGGACGGGCTGCTGGAACAACTCGGCCGGGCGGACCACCAGGTGACGGTCCGCGGTCGCCGGATCGAACCGGGCGGGATCGAGGCCCGGCTGCGCATCCACCCACAGGTGGGCGACGCGGTGGTGACCGTGCGGGATGGCATGCTCGTCGGCTACCTCGCGCCGGCCGGCACCGGTCTGCCCACGGTGTCGGAGATCCGCGAATTCCTGGCGCACGACCTGCCGGAAGACATGATCCCGGCGGTGTGGGTGCCGCTGGACGGGTTCCCACTCACCCTGACGGCCAGGATCGACCGCGAGGCGCTGCCCGATCCGGAGGCCGTCGACGCAGGCGCCGGATACGTACCGCCCGCTGATGACGTCGAGTCCGCGCTGGCCGACATGTGGAGCCAGGTCCTGTACGTCGACCGGGTCGGTGTGCGGGACGACTTCTTCGAACTGGGCGGAGACTCGATCCTGGCCATCCAGATCGTGGCCCGCGCCAGGCAGGCGGGCCTGGCCATCACGTTGCGACAGATGTTCGAGCAGCGCACCATCGCCCGACTCGCCGCGGCGGTGCGCTCCACCACAGCCACAGCTGTGCACGCCGAGCAGGGCCTGGTGGTCGGTCCGGTCGAGCTGACGCCGATGATGCACTGGTTCACCGAGGTGCACCCCGGTCGCGATCACGACAACGAGTCCGTGGTGCTGGCGTGCCGTCCGGGTGTCGCTCCCGAGGTGCTCGACCGGGCACTCACCACGGTGATCGAGCAGCACGACGCGCTCCGGCTGCGGCTCGTGGACGGCTCGGCCTCGATCGCCCCGCCGGACGGCCGGTCCGTGCTGCTGGTCACCGATTCCGATGCGCCGGCCGGAGAGTCGCAGCGAGGACCGTCGTTGGTGGACGGTCCGCTACTGCGGGCGACCCTGAGCGGGGACCGACTGCGGATCGTGATCCACCGGCTGGTGGTGGACACGGAGTCCTGGCACACGATCCTCACCGACCTGGCCACGGCCTGTGCCCAGGTGGAGGCAGGCGAGCCGATCCGGCTACCTGCCAAGACGACGTCGTTCCAACAGTGGGCACGGCGGCTCGCGGACTACGCGCGGTCGACCGATTTCGAGGCCGAGGCCCGGTACTGGGCCGGTCTCCGGGCCCCGAACACCGAACTGCCCGTGGACCACGAGACCGGCCCCAACGACGAGGGCCACGCCCGGATCGTCGAGGCCGCGCTCCCCGCCGCACTCACCGAGGCCCTGTCGCACGATGTGCCGGCGGCGTACCGCACGGATGTCAACGACATCCTGTTGACCGCCCTGGCCGCCACGCTCACCGAATGGGCAGGCGGTGCGCTCGTCGCGCTGGAACATCACGGCCGCGAGCCCTTGTTCGAGGGCGTCGACCTCTCCCGCACGGTCGGCTCGTTCACCAGTGTCCTGCCGGCCCACCTTCCTGTGCCGCAAGGGGATTGGGGCGAGCGACTCAACGCGGTCAAGGAGTTTCTCCGCTCGATTCCGAACCACGGCATCGGCCACGGCATGACGCGCTACCTGCGTGCGGATCCCGGCACGGTCTCGCCTGCGATCTCGTTCACCTGCGCGGACGGGCCGGCCGAGCAACGTGGGGCGGCCGGGCGATTCACCGAGCTGACCGAGCACCGGGCGGCCGACCGCGCCGACGACTGCCGCAGGCCCTACCTGATCGATGTGCACGCCGTGATCGCCGATGATCGACTCCGGTTGACCTGGACGTACTCCACCGAACGTCATCGCGAGACCACGATCCGCGCGCTGGCGGACAACTACGTGGCCAGACTGACCGAGCTGATCGAGTACTGCGCGGCCACCGACGGCGGTGCGACACCGAGCGACTTCCCTCTCGCCGATCTGGCCCAGGAGCAGGTGGACCACCTGCTGCACGACCTGCGCCGACGGCAGATCGACCCACGGCAGATCGAAGACGTCCGCCCGTTGTCGCCATCGCGGGCCGGCATGCTGTTCCACACGGCGGGGACGCCGGACTCCACGGACCACTTCATGCAGCGGGGCCACCTGATCAGGGGTGACTTCGACGAGTCAGCTTTCGTTGCCGCCCTGCAGCACACTGTCGACCGGCACGCCGCGCTGCGGGCCGTGTTGGTCTGGGACGGCCTGCCCGCGCCGGTCCAGGTGACGCTTCGGCACCGGGACGCCGACGTTCGTCGGCCCACCGGTCTGATCGAGGACGCCATCCGGGCGGGCCGCGCCGACCGCTTCGACCTCGCCGACGCGACGCCGTGCCGGTTCACCTTGCTCGCGGCCGCATCCGACGAGCACTACTTCCTGTGGACCTACCACCACGTGCTGCTGGACGGTTGGAGCGCATCGTCCGTGCTCGACGATATCTTCGCGAGCTACGAGGAATTCCG
>DASXYT010000170.1:0-21451 GCA_036502345.1 Pseudonocardiaceae bacterium
GCTACCGCGTGGTCAGCCCGGCGGTGCTGAACGCGATCCCGTCGGTGGCCGAGATCCAGAACCCGGCAGCGGGCCTTGATCAGCAGGCGGCGCCCGTGGCCAGGCTGGCGTCCGCGGGCCTGCGCATGGGTGAGAGCTTCGGTGTGAAGCAGACCACCGGCGGGGAGCAGTACTACATCGTGGTGCCCGGCGGCATGGAACAGGTCAGCCAGACCACGGCGCAGATCGCCATCAACGAGAACTCGGCAGGCCAGACCGAGGTGCCCCCGGTGCAGCCGGACACCACGGACGGCGTGGCCACCGTGCAGTACGGCGACAGCGGCGGCCTGCAGGTCAACGTGACGAAGTACCCGGGCACCCGGCCGACCGTGATCAGCGCGGACACCAAGCCGGTGATGTGCCTCGGCTGGAACGCCGACTACGCCGACCCGCAGCAGCCGCTGGCGAAGACCAGGGTGACGGTCGGCCTCAAGTTGGCGGTCCCGGACGACCCGACCGGACCGAACGGCCAGATGAGCATGGCGCAGATCGGCCAGGCAGGATCGGTCGGCAAGATCAACTCGTTCTTCATGGCCCCGAAGCTCGGCGGTGTGGCCGTCCGCGCGGCCACCAGTGCCGGCGACTTCGACAGCGGCCAGATCTACATCATCGACCCGCGTGGCGTCGCCTACAGCGTCCCGGACACGTACACGGCGCAGGTGCTCGGCGTTGCCGACAGTTCGGGTACCGGCGACCTGCCGCCTGGTCCGCAGTCGATCATCGGGCTGCTGCCGCTGGGCGGACAACCGCTGGACACACAGGCCGTGCAGCACGCCTTCCCCGGTGGGATGCACATCCCGGCGGGTGCCGGCCAGTACCTGCCGGCCAACCAGGGTGGCGGCGGCAACTGAGCCCGGCTTGACGGAACCCCGTCGGTGCGACGACCGTCCGAGTTGTACTGGCGGCTGCCGTGAGGAGTGAGCGTGGCGGGGATCAAGGTCGACCCGAGCTGGATCACGGGCTACGCCGGCACGGTCGAGCAGGCCGGTGACGACCTGGCCGGCGCGTTGACCGCGCTGCGGAGCACGCCGTTGACCTCGGCGTCCTTCGGTGACGTCGGCAAGCAGTTGGGCACGGCGGACGCCTACCAGGGTGCCGCGACGACCCTCCAGCAGCAGCTCACCAGGGCCGCCGACGCGCTGCGGTCGGCAGCGGCGAACCTGCGGACCGTCGCTGCCGAGCACACGTCGGGCGACGAGGACCAGGCAGCAGCACTGCGCACGGCACACCAGGGCTGAGACGGCGAACACAGGAGGTAGCGGTGCATCCCGGCGGGCTCGACGGCCACCACATCACGGCGAAGGTGGCTGGCCACCTCGACTACGTGTCGCAGCTGGCCGGCCAGCTGGGCGTCAACGATCCCGTCGAGTCCTACCTGAGCCCCGCCATCGGCCGGTGGAGTGACCTGCACGCCGAGGCGGAACGCTGGCGGACCGCCGCGAAGGCGGCCGAGGACGTGACCAAGCGGCTGACCTCCCCGCTGGGCGGCCTGGACGCGGCCTGGCAGGGCAAGGACGCCAACTCGTTCCTGGACTACATGCAGCGGGTCGGGCTGTCCGGCAACGACCTGTGCGACGCGATGAACGCCATGGCCGACGCGCTGGACAAGACGGCGGACAGCATCCGGCAGATCGTGCAGGAGATGACGGACCTGCTCACCGACACCGCCGAGCAGTCGTCGGACGCGATGACGGTGCCGGTGTCCGGGCAGGCCAGGGCCAAGCAGTACCTCGACGAGCTGGACGAGCCGGCAGGCCGGCTGCACGACTCGGTGCGGGACGTGTTGCAGGCGTTCACCAAGCTGTGCGACGGCGTCCAAGGTGGACAGTCGTTCGACGCGATCACCGTGTCGCACAAGATGCCGACACAGAACTGGGCGCCGAGCCCGCAACCCGTTGTCCAGCAACCGGTTGTGCCGCAGGCCACGACGCCACCGCCGCTCACCGCCGTGCCACCGATCGCCGTGCCGCAGCATGCCGCCGAGCCGGTGGCACAGCCCGCGCACACTGCTGCCGCCGGCCAGCCCACCCCGGTCACGCACCCGGCCGCGGCACAGCACGTCGCCGCTCCCGCTGCCCACGCCCCGGCTGCTCACGTCCCGGCGGCGCAGGTCGGTCACGCCGCAGCGGCGGGCCCGGTCGCGGCGGCGCCGGTCGCACAGCCGACCGGGCCGCCCGCCGAGGCGAGTGCTGCCGACCCGACCACCGGCAGCATGTCCGGCGAACTGCCGCTGCCCGGCGGCGGCGCCGGCGGGACCGGCGCGGACGCGGCAGGCGGGTCCGAGCAGGCCGGTGGCGGCGGGATGATGGGCGGCATGGGTGGCATGCGCCCCGGCCAGGGCGGTGACCAACAGCACAAGGCGAAGACGCGGCTGTCCGGCGACATCAAGGACCTCTTCGGCAAGCCCGACCGCACAGCACCGCCGGTGATCGGCGGTTAGCCGACCAGCGTCTGCGTGCCGATGACCTCGATCAGCGCCAGCCGTTCGGCGTCCTCGCTGCCCGGCTCGGCGGTGTAGACCATGACCCGCAGATCGCTGCCCGCGACGCTGAGCACATCGCAGTCCAGGGTCAGCCTGCCCACCTGCGGGTGGTCGACGGTCTTCCTGGACGCCGCGTGCCGGCCGACCACGCCGGCATCCCACAGCTCGGCGAAGTGTTCACTGTTCGCGCGTAGCTCCGCGATCAGCCGCCGCAGCCGCAGGTCGGCCGGGTACCGGCCGGCCGTGGCCCGCAACTCGGCGACCTGGTTCGCCTCCAGCGTTTCCAGCGACTCCGGGGTGTGCACGACGCGGTTGCCAGAGCCGAGGAAGTGGCGCCACACCGCGTTGCGGTTGTTGCCGTGGTACTCACCCATCAGCGCCGTGTACTGCGGATTGGCCAGCAACAGCGTCCACGAGGCGTCGGAGACGGCCACTGGTGTCCCGGTCAGCCGGTCGAGCATCCGCTGCACGCTGGGCGTGATGTAGGCGGGCACCGTGCCCTGCCCCGGCGGCACCAGCCCGGCGACGTGGAACAGGTGCTCCCGCTCGGTGCCGGACAGCCGCAGTGCCCGGCCGAGGGCCTCGACCACCTGCTCCGACGGGTTGGTGGCCCTGCCCTGTTCGAGGCGGGTGACGTAGTCCACCGAGATCCCGGCCAGCAGGGCGAGCTCCTCGCGGCGCAGCCCGGTCGCCCGCCGATGGCCGCCCGCGAGCAGCCCCGCGGCCGCGGGCGAGACCCGGTCGCGCCAGCGCCGCACCGCCTGGCCGAACTCAGTGGTCGCCATGACACCACTGTGCACCGCAACGCGCGGGTCTGCCTGGTACCGGTAGTCCCAGGAAGACCGGACGGCTGGCTGATCGGGCGGTCCGGCCGCATTGTCGACGCATGACAACGACACTGATCACCGGAGCGAACAAGGGTCTCGGCTTCGAGACCGCCCGCCAACTCGTGGCCGAGGGCCACACGGTCTACATCGGCAGCCGGGACGCGGAACGCGGCCGGCAGGCAGCCGAGACGCTGGGCGCGCGGGCTGTCCAGCTGGACATCACCGACGACGCGTCGGTCGCCGCCGCCGTGCGCACGATCGAGGCGGACGGCGGACTGGACGTGCTGATCAACAACGCCGGCATCGAGGAGCGGGGCGACAACAACGCCGTCATCGGCGCCGCCGACGTGACCGCCGACCTGATGCGGCGCACGTTCGAGACGAACGTGTTCGGCACGGTCCGGGTCACACACGCGTTCCTGCCGCTGCTGCAGCGGTCCGCCACACCGGTCATCGTCAACGTCAGCAGTGGCCTCGGTTCGCTGACCGTCGTGAGCACCCCTGGCAACCCGGGCTACGCCTACCCCGGTGTCGCCTACCCGGCGTCGAAGACCACGGTCAACATGCTCACCGTGCAGTACGCCAAGGCCTTCCCGAACATGCGGATCAACTCGGTGGAGCCCGGCTTCACCAAGACCGACCTGAACGGGAACACCGGCGTCCAGACCGTCGAGGAAGGTGCCACGATCATCGTGCGGATGGCGCAGGTCGCCCCGGACGGCCCGACCGGCGGCTACTTCCACGCGAACGGCACGCTGCCCTGGTGATCAGAGCCGTTGGCGCCTGCGCGTCGTCCGCACCACGAACAGCGTGGCCAGCAGTAGAGCGACCGCGACGGCCGTGCCGATCAGCGCGACCCGGACCGGTGTCCAGTCCTTCACCGCGGCACCCGGCAGCGTCACCGGAACGGTGTTGTTGCCGACCAACGGCACGCCGTTCTGGCCGGGGACGGCCGCGGTCAGGGCGGCCACCGGGTCGATGACGCCGTAACCGATCTGGTTGTTCCGGCCACCCGGCCCGGACGGGTGCTGCGCGGTGGCCTCGATCCTGGCGATCACCTGCCGCGCGGTCAGCTTCGGGTACTTCGCCCTGACCAGCGCGACCACCCCGGCCACGTAGGGCGCCGCGAAACTGGTGCCCTGGATCACGCCGGGCTGGCTGTTGCTGCCCGGCTCGGCGAACAGCCTGGCCAGCCCCCTGCCGCCGACCGCGGGGTTGACAGACACGATGCCCTCGCCGGGTGCGGCGATGTTGATCCACGGGCCCCACACCGAGAAGCCCGACACCGACCCGGTGGCCGGGCTGACCGACGCCACCGACAGCAGGTCGTTGGTGAACACGGCGGGGATCTCGATCTCCTGCACGTCGTCCGGGTTCGGGTTGTCGTTCTGCGGGATGGCGGCACACGGGCTGGTGGACGCCTGCTGGCCGCCGCCCTCCGGCTCGGATGTCTTGTTGCCGGCCGAGTTGACCACGACCACGTTGTGCTCCACGGCGTACGCGATCGCTGCCTGCAACTGCTGGATCGGCGAGTCGGTCTCGTGCATCTCGGTGACCGCGGTCGCCGTCGGCAGGCACACGTCCACCGACGTCGTGATCACGTTCACACCGAGGTTTACCGCGTGCACGATCGCACTGGCCAAAGTGGACGGTGTGCCGGCGGTCTGGCCGGTGTCCTGGCCGTGGAACTGCTCGTCGTAGACCGTGCTGGTCTGGCGGATGGCGTAGATCGTCGCGCTGGGCGCGACCCCGGTGAAGCCGAGGCCCTTGCCGTTCGTGTTGGCGGCGACGATGCCGGCGGTGAGCGTGCCGTGGCCGTCGCAGTCGACGGTGCCGTCGGCCTTGCCCGGCGTGATGTAGTCGCCGCCGCCCTTGAGCCTGCCGTGGTCGGTGAGGAACGGGTTCGGGTTCACCCCGGTGTCGATCACGGCCACCTTCACGCCGACCCCGGTGGAGAACTGCTGTGCCGTCCTGATGTCCAGCATCTCCTGTGCTGCCGGCTGGTCCGGCAGCGGCGTGTTGTCGTCCACCGACGACACACACTGGAACTTCTGCGTGTAGGTGACGCCGGCCGGCGGCCCGGGTGGTGTGTCGGCGGGCAGCGCGGCCGGGTTCACCGGTGGCGGTGACCACGACGACGCGTTCGGCTGGGCGGACGGGGTCGCGGCCGCCGACCAGCCGACCGGCGCGGTGGCCAGGCACACCACGGCGAGCGCCACAGCACCCAGCCGCACCCTGCCGTAGCCCGTCATGCGAACGACCATACGGCCGGTGGTGTCAACGGGGCATGTCAGCGCTCAGGCGTTCCGCTGGCGCCGTCTTGCCCGCACCACGAACCGCGTGCAGAGCAGCAGTGCCACGGCCACCACCGTGCCGATCAGTGCCACCCGAACCGGTGTCCAGTCCTTCACCTCGGCGCCCGGCAGGGTCACCGCGACGGCGCTGTTGCCGATCGACGGCACGCCGTTCTGGCCGGGGACGGCCGCGGTGAGCGCCGCGACCGGGTCGATGACGCCGTAACCGACCTGGTTGTTCCGGCCACCGGGGCCGGACGGGTGCTGGGCGGTGGCCTCGATCCGGTCCATCACCTGCCGTGCGGTCAGCTTCGGGTACTTCGACCTGACCAGCGCGACCACCCCGGCCACATAGGGCGCCGCGAAACTGGTGCCCTGCAGCGGGATCGTCTGGTTGTTCTCGATCGTGCGGTTGGACAGGCCGGTCGCGCCAGGTCCCGGGTCGACCGACGTGATGTCCTGGCCCGGCGCCGCGATCGTCACCCACGGGCCCCACACGCTGAACTGGGACGGCGCGCCGGTCGGGTCCACGGAGGCGACCGAGACGACGTCGGAGGAGTACACCGGCGGGATCTGCGCCTGGTAGACGTTGTCCGGGTTCGGGTCGTTGTTCTGCGGCACGCCCTGGCATGCCGACGCCTGCTGGCCGTTCTGGTCGGCCTGGCCCGACGTGAGGTTGCCGGCCGCCGCGATGACGACCTTGTCCTTGCTGTTCACCGCGTAGTGGATCGCGGCCTGTAGCGCCACCGCGGACGGGCTGGCCAGCGTGGCCTGCTCAAGGGCGATCGGCACGCACTCGTCCACCGACATCGTGATGACCTTGACCGACGGCTGGTCGGCCGCGTACCGGATGGCCTCGGCCAGCGTCTTCAGGTCACCCGCCGTCCTGGTCTGGTTGTTGTCCTGCGCGGTGTAGTGCGTGCTGGTGTGCTTGATGGCGAGGATCTTGGCGTCCGGCGCGACCCCGGTGAACGCCGTGCCGCCGCCCCTGGTGTCCGCCGCGATGATGCCGGCGACGATCGTGCCGTGCCCGTCGCAGTCGCTCAGGGCGTTGCCGTCGTTGAGGATGTAGTCGCCGCCGTTGAGCAGCCTGCCGCCGGTGGTCAGGTACGGGTGCCTGTTGACCCCGGTGTCGATCTCGGCGACGGTGACGCCCTTGCCGGTGGAGAACTGCTGGGCCTCGTCGATGTCCAGCATCTGCTGTGCCGCCGGCCGGTCGGTCAGCGTGGTCTTGCCGACGTCACTGGTGATGCAGGCGCTGTTGCTCTGGCCGAGCGAGAACGTGTCGTCCGGTGTGCCCCGGGAACTCTCGCCGGGCAGCGTGCCCAGCGCGGCCATGTTCACCGGCGGCGGCGCCCAGGTGGCCGGGCCCGCCTGCGCGGTGGTCGTCGGGGCGGCGTCGTCGGCGAACGCGGGCGCACCCGCGGGCCCGAGCAGTACCAGGAGGCTGGCAGCGACGATCGCCGTCGTCCTGGTCGCCAGGACGTGCGGTGAGCTGGTCATCCGGTGGATCTCCTCAGCCGCCGAGGTGAAAGTGCCGGATGCCCGTGTAGAGGTTCATCACGGCGAGGGCGAGCGGCAGCACGGACACGATCAGCAGTGCTTCCAGCACGTCGACCGCTCGGCGCAGCACCGGCGAGAACCGCTGGTCCGGGAACACGATGCCGATCAGCAGGGTGGCGGCCGCGATCACCAGCAGCGCCGGGAAGACGTACAGCAGGCGGTGCGCCGTGCTGGCCTCGATGCTCCAGCCGATCAGCATGCCGCCCGCGGCGAGCATGCCGGTGAGCAGCAGGGCGACGGCCTGCGCGCCGTTGGCGTAGGTGCGGCCGCGCAGCAGCAGCACGGCGGCAACGGCACCCCCCTCGATGATCCCGTACATGCCGGGGGCGCTGGCCGCGAGGACCGCCGAGATGGCGGCGGTCACACCGCAGCCGACGATCATGCCGGTCATGTACTCGTGGGCAAGGCCGGTGCGCCGCTCGATCACCCGGAAGTCCGGGAAACCGGAGTCCTCACGCAGGTCCTCGGCGTCCCTGGGCACGCTGGGCAGTGGCAGCTTGGCCAGCATGATGGTCACCCTGGGCAGCACGGACAGCATCGCGAGGGCAACGGCGGCGGCACCCGCGGCGATGCCGTAGGTCGGCTCGGCGATCAAGGTGGCGACCAGGAACGCGACGGCACCGAGGCCGCTCGCCGTACCCGCAGCGACGAACACGGTGATCCCGGCGCCGACCACCATGATCGCGGCGGCCGAGACGATCAGCACGAACACACAGGCCAGCAGCAGGTTCGCTCGTCCGGGTGAACCGGGCACGACGTAGAGGCCGCACACGAAAGCCATCGGCAGCGCACCTGTGGCCGCGATCACGACGCCGGTGGTGCCGGCTTCGTAGGCGTGCGTGATGGTCGCGCCGACCGTGATCGCGATGATCGACGTGACACCTGCCGCGATGGCCGCCGCGATGGCGTTGCCACCGCCGACCAGCGGGCCGCCCAACAGGATGGCGACCGCGGCGAGCAGCAGCGTGAGCCCGGCCGCGACGTGGCCGATCCGGTGCGCGGTGTCCTTGGTCCACGGGCGGAAGCTGCTCGGCGTGGACTCCGCGATGGCGTCGACGACGTCGTCGTACAGCGGTGGCGGCGGGTTGTCCGACCGGCGGCGCAACTGCAGCAGGTCGCCGTCCACGACGCCAAGCGAGGCCAGCGTCCTGCTCGGGTCCAGCGGGCTGTCGCCGAGTCTGGCCAGGCACCAGCCACCGTGTCGCGCACCGCCGTCCGGGGTGGCCTCCTTGGCCATGTCCAGCAGCATCGGCAGCAGGTCCGCGATGGCCACGTCGGCAGGTAGTGCGACGTCGATGCGCGTCCGAGGTGCCACCACCGTCACCCGGCTGAACACCGTCGTTCCGGTCGCCACCAGCGCCCCCTTGGGTTCGTTCGATACGTGCTCATCTCACCATTCCCACCGGTACCAACTGCGGTGAACCGACCTCCGGGAGTGGTGAGCGCCCCTAGTATGGCCTTACCGGTCCGTGAGGTTGGACGGTTCGGTGCAACATGTCGGTTCCGGCTGGCCGCACGGCCGCCATCACGAGTCGAGGGGTCTATTCGGTGAGCACCCTCCAGTTCAAGCGAACTCCCAGGCTGGCCGCCCCACGCCGGCCGGGTGGCGAGGTGCATCTGGAACCGCCACCCGAGGTGCCGAGGACCATTCCGGGAAACATCCTGATGAAGGTCCTGCCGATCGTGATGATCTTCATGTCCGTCGGGATCATGGGCTTCATGTTCGTCCTGTCCAAGAACAATCCGTCCACGCTGTTGATGGGCGGAATGATGATGATGGGCACGGTCGGCATGATGGCCGGCGGTGGTGGCCGGGGGAACAAGAAAGCCGAGATGAACGAGGACCGCAAGGACTACCTGCGGTACCTCGGGCAGATGCGGGAACGGGCCAGGGAGGCCACCGCCGAGCAGCGCGCCGAGCGCGAGTGGGTGCACCCCGACCCGCAGACCCTGTGGTCGATCGCGACCAGCCGCCGGATGTGGGAACGCCGTTCGGCCGACTCGGACTTCATGCACCTGCGGGTCGGTCGTGGCTCGCAACGGCTGGACACCCGGCTGGTGCCGCCGCAGACCGGTCCGGTGGAGGAACTGGAGCCGATCGCGACGCTGGCACTGCGCCGGTTCGTCCGGGCCCACTCGATCGTGCCGGAACTGCCGGTGTCCATCGCGCTGCGCAGCTTCGCCGCCGTGGCGCTGCACGGCGACCGGACCCAGATCCGTGGCCTGGCCAGGGCGATGATCGGCCAGATGGCCACCTTCCACACCCCGGACGACCTGCTGATCGCCGTCGTCACGTCGGGCAAGGCCAAGCAGGAGTGGGAATGGGCCAAGTGGCTGCCGCACTCACAGAGCCCGACCCTGGTGGACGGCATCGGCCCGCTGCGGCTGATCTCCGGTTCGCTGGCCCAGATCGAGCAGTACCTGGACGAGGAACTGCGGGACCGCCAGCGGTTCACGCGTAACGCCCCGCCGCTGACCGACGCGCCGCACGTGGTGATCGTGATCGACGACGGCGACGTCACCCGCGAGGAGAACATCATCCTGGAGGAGGGCCTGGTCGGGGTCACCCTGCTGGACCTGTCCGACTCGCTGGGCAGCCTCACCTCCCGCCGTGGCCTGCGGCTGGTGGTCGAGGACGGCAGGCTCGGCGCCCGCAGCGCGAGCGGTGTCGAGTGGTTCGGCCAGCCGGACACGCTGTCCGCGATCGAGTCCGAGGCGCTGGCCCGTCGGCTGTCGCCGTACCGGATGGGGATCCAGCAGGAGTCCAGCGACGAGGACCCGCTGTCGGCCAACCCGGACCTGCTGGAGTTGCTCGGCATCCCGGGCGACCCGATCACGTTCGACGTGCAGCAGGCGTGGCGCCCCCGGCCGGTCCGGGACCGCTACCGGGTGCCGTTCGGCCTCGGCGAGAACGGCCAGATGGTCGAGTTGGACATCAAGGAAGCGGCCATGGAGGGCATGGGCCCGCACGGCCTGTGCGTCGGCGCGACCGGTTCCGGTAAGTCGGAGTTCCTGCGCACCCTGGTGCTGGCCATGCTGGCCACCCACTCCAGCGCAACGCTGAACATGATCCTGGTGGACTTCAAGGGTGGCGCCACGTTCCTCGGTTTCGACCAGGCGCCGCACGTCGCCGCGACGATCACCAACCTGGCCGGCGACCTGACCCTGGTCGACAGGATGAAGGACGCCATCGCGGGCGAGGTGGCCCGGCGGCAGGAACTGCTGGCCAAGACGAACGCGAAGAACGTCTGGGACTACGAGAAGATGCGCGAGAACGGCGCTGATCTCGACCCGCTGCCGGCACTGTTCATCTGCATCGACGAGTTCTCCGAGATGCTGTCCGCGAAGCCGGACTTCATCGACATCTTCCTGCAGATCGGCCGCGTCGGCCGGTCGCTGCAGATGCACATGCTCCTTGCCTCGCAACGACTCGAAGAGGGCAAGCTGCGTGGCCTGGACACCTACCTGTCCTACCGGATCGGTCTGAAGACGTTCTCCGCCGCCGAGTCCAGGGCGGCCATCGGCGTGCCGGACGCGTTCGAACTGCCGCCGATCCCGGGTTCCGGTTACCTGGCGATGCAGGGCGAGCCGATGACCAGGTTCAAGGCGACCTACGTGTCCGGCCCGTACCGGCCATCCGGCATGCAGGTGGCCGGCCCGTCGGCGCCGATCACCAGCGACCGCAGGCCCAAGCTGTTCGTGCCGGACTACGTGGAGATCCCGCTGGAGCCGGAGCGGCCGGTCGAGCAGGTGGCCAAGCCGAAGGAAGAGGAGAAGAACGAGCCGACGTACCTGGAACTGGTCGTCAAGAAGCTCAACGGCCAGGGCCCGCCGGCACACGAGGTGTGGCTGCCGCCGCTGAGCGAGCCGCCGTCGATCGACCAGTTCCTGCCGCCGCTGCAGCCGACCGAGGACCGTGGGCTGTCCGCGTCCGGCTTCTTCGGCAACGGCAGGCTGCAGGTGCCGCTGGGCATGGTGGACAAGCCGTTCGAACAGCGTCGCGACCTGCTGTGGGCGGACTTCTCCGGTGCGGCGGGCCATGGTGCCGTCGTCGGTGGGCCGCAGTCCGGCAAGTCGATGATGCTGCGCACGCTGGTCATGTCGATGGCCGTGACGCACACGCCAGAAGAGGTCCAGTTCTACTGCCTCGACCTGGGTGGCGGCACGATGGCCACGATGAACCACCTGCCGCACGTCGGCGGTGTGGCCGGCAGGCTCGATCCCGACCTGGCTCGCAGGATGGTGGCCGAGATGACCACGCTGGTCGCCGAGCGCGAGGCCCGGTTCCGCGACCAGGGCATCGACTCGATGGTCGAGTTCCGCAACCGCAAGCGGCGCGGCGAACTGGGCGACGACCTGCACGGCGACGCGTTCCTGCTGGTGGACGGCTGGTTGGCGTTCCGGCAGGAGTTCGAGGAGCTGGAACAGCAGGTCGTGCAGCTGGCGGCGCAGGGCCTGTCCTACGGCGTGCACGTCGTGGTCGCCGCGAACAGGTGGGCGGAGATCCGGCCCGCGCTGAAGGACCTGCTCGGCACCCGGTTCGAACTGCGCCTCGGTGACACCACTGAGTCCGATGTGGACCGTCGAGTGGCGGTCAACGTGCCGGCAGGCCGACCGGGCCGTGGCATCACCAGGGACAAGCTGCACTTCCTCACCGGCCTGCCGCGCATCGACGCCTCCAGCGACCCGGAGTCGGTGTCGGCAGGCGTGCAGGACGCGACGGCCAAGATCCGCGGCTCGTGGCGTGGCCGGACGGCGCCGAAGGTCCGGCTGCTGCCCGACGTGCTGCCCTACGAGCAGCTGCAGGTGTCGCAACGGGCCAAGAAGGACCTGGTGCCGATCGGCGTCAACGAGGACGCGCTGGCCACGGTGTTCCTCGACTTCGACGCCGAGCCGCACTTCGTCGCGTTCGCCGACGGCGAGTCCGGCAAGACGAACCTGTTGCGCTGCATCGTGCGCGGCATCGTGAGCCAGTACACGCCCAAGGAGGCGGTCATCCTGCTGGTGGACTACCGGCGCACCATGCTGGGGTTCATCAACACCGACCACCTGCTCGGCTACGCGGTCTCCGGCAACCAGTTGCAGGGCATGATGAAGGACGTCCGCAACTCGATGAACGGTCGGCTGCCCGGCGCGGACGTGACCCAGGAACAGCTGCGCAACCGGTCCTGGTGGCAGGGCCCCGAGCTGTTCGTGATCGTCGACGACTACGACCTGGTGGCCACCCAGGCCGGCAACCCGCTGCAGCCCCTGTCGGAGTTCCTGCCGCAGGCCAAGGATGTCGGCCTGCACATGATCGTCGCCCGGCGCACCGGCGGCGCGTCCCGGTCCACCTACGACCCGGTGATCGGCAAGCTGAAGGAGATCTCCAGCCCCGCTCTGGTCGGCAGCGGCAGCAAGGACGAGGGCGTGCTGTGGGGCACGGTGAAGCCGAGCGCCCAACCGCCGGGCCGAGGCACCATCATCACCCGCAAGCTGGGGCAACAGCGGATGCAGGTGGCCTGGCTCCAGCCCGAGTGACGCCCGACTAAGGTTGGCTCCCCGAGGCGGGAAGACACCGCCGCTTCGGTGAGCCCATCGGGAGGGCGTGGATGTCGGTGCGGACAACGCTGCACGTCGCGGTCGACTTCGGTACGTCGAGTACCTGTGTCGCGATCTCCGTGGACGGGCGGGAACCGCAGGTCGTCGTGGTGGACGGCCAGCCTCTGGTGCCGTCCGCGGTTTTCGCGGCAGCCGACGGCACACTGTTCGTCGGCCAGGAGGCCGAACGGCAGGCGGCCATCGACCCGTCCCGCTACGAGCCCAACCCGAAGCGCCGCGTCGACGAGGGTGAACTGCTGCTCGGCAACACCGTGATCAGCGTGCTGGACGTGGTGCGGGCCGTGCTCGGCAGGGCGGTCACCGAGGCACGCAGGCTGGCCGGCAACGCGCCGGTGGACGTGTTGGTGCTGACCCATCCCGCGGACTGGGGCGCTGTCCGCACCCGGGTGCTGCGGCAGGCCGGTGCCGGCCTGGCCGAGGAGGTCACGCTGGTGCCGGAACCGGTGGCCGCCGCGGTGTTCCACGCCGCCAGCCACGCGCTGCCCGACGGCGGTGCGCTGGCCGTGCTGGACCTGGGCGGCGGCACGGTGGACGTCAGCGTGGTGCGCCGTCAGCCGGCGGGCGAACCCGAGCGTGGCCAGACGGTGGCCGGGTTCTCGGTGCTCGCCACACACGGCGACCCGAACTTCGGCGGCGCCGACATCGACCAGATGTTGTTGGAACACATCGGTTCGCTGGTGTCGGAGGCCAACCGGGAGGACTGGCGGGCGCTGACCGAGGGCAGGGAGATGGCCGACCGGCGGCGCCGTAGGGTGTTCCGCCAGGACGTCCAGGGCGCCAAGGAAACCCTGTCCCGGCACACCTACACAGACGTGCCGATGCCGCCGCCGTTCCCGGACGCGCACATCACCCGCGACGACCTGGAGAAGCTGATCGCCGGCCCGCTGCGCAGGGCGGTGGCGCTCACCGTGGAGACGGTCGCCCAGGCCGGGCTGCGGTCCGACCAGCTGTCCGGGGTGTTCCTGGTCGGCGGGTCGAGCCGGATTCCGCTGGTGGCCAGGCTGGTCTACCAGCGGTTGGGCATCATCCCGACCACGCTGGACCAGCCGGAGACCGTCGTCGCCCGGGGTGCGCTGCGGGCCGTGGCGCAGGACCCGCTGCACACCGGCGGGCTGCCGTCCCAGCAGGTCGCTGCCGGGATGGCCACGACCGCGATGGGCAGGCCGCCGTTGGGCATGGCACCCACGCCCGGCTCCGCCGACGCCCCCACGATGACGATCCGGCCGCAGCCAGGCGTTCCGGTGCCGGTGCCGCCGCTGAACCGGTCCGGCCCGGCCTCGGTCGGCGGGCATGCGCCGGTGCCCCGTCGTCGGGGCAAGCGTCGACTCGCGGTGGTCGTGCTGGTCGCGGTGCTGGTCGTCGGCGCCGTCGTCGGGTTCCTGGTGTCCCGGCACGGCGGAGCCGGCACCACGGAGGCGGCCCAGGTGAACCCGCCTGCCGGCGAACACCTGATCTCCCAGTACGACTACCGGTTCACCACCCCGAAGGGCTGGGCCGAGTCGGCGAGCAACGCACCTGACCTGGAAGTGCAGATCTCGCCGGTGAACGTGATCTCGAACGACGCGATTTACGTAAGGGAATACCGGCTTTCCTACGACAGCACAAAGGATCGCGCCCGGGCGGTGAGTGAATTGCAGCCCGAGGTGTTCCAGGCCGGCTATCTGAATTTCACGTCATCGTTGACGTTTGCGAACCGCATGGTGGCCTACTATCAACAACCAGGTAACGATGCGACCGTCGACTGGTACGTGCTGTTCCAGGGCAAGGTCCAGGTGAGCATCGGCTGCCAGTACCCGGATGCCGACCTCGCGAAGGTGCAGCGAGCGTGCGAGCAGGTAGTGGCGGGGATCACCATCGGCAAGTGAGGGGCGGCACTGTGACCGATCCGCAGGGTTTCGCCGACGCGGTGCACCGGTTCGACTCCGAACTGGACGCGGCCGTGGTCCGGGCCCGCAGAATCGCATCGGAAGCCCGTGAGACCAGCGCGAAGTTCCGCAGGGAGACTCGCCAACTGGCCGAACAGGTGAAGGCGGGAACGGCATCCGGTGGCCGCACCGACGACCGGCTGCTGCGCACCGCCAGCGGGTTCCGCACCGACAACGGGCTGCCGGTGCGAGACCTGCCGGTACCGGAACCATCGGCCACGCCGAGTCCACTCCGGACCAGCGGATCGAGGCGCCCGATAGCCCCGTCGAGTGACGATGACGAGGACTTTTCCCAAGAGCAAATCATGCGGTGACCGGATTTACATGCGCGAACGTTTACAGGCGCAACGGCTTCTCGGAAAATCGCGACACGACGGAACCGACCGTGGCAAGGTCGTCGTCGTAGTTGGCGTACGGACGATGAACGTACGGACCACCACGGACTCAGAAGGAGACCATTTCTCATGGCTGGAAGCTTTCAGACCGGATCCGCGGAGATGCTCGCTGCCGTCAAGAGCATGGACGAGACCAACCAGCAGATGCAGCAGAACCTGAAGACCCTCCAGTCGGAGGTCGAGGGTGTGGCCGGCACCTGGAAGGGCACCGCCGCGACGGCCTTCAACACGCTGATGTCGAAGTTCAACGAGGACGCCACCAAGCTGAACCAGGACCTGAACCAGATCAGTGAAGCGGTGCAGGGCAACCAGGCGGCCTACCAGGCGCAGGAAGACGAGGCCCAGAGCTCGATGACCTCGATCCTGGGTGGCCTCGGCTGAGTCGGTTCCGACCACCGTCCGTCCTAGTTCTTCTTACCCACCAAGACTTCAGCAGTAGAAAGAGAGATAGTGATGGCTGGCGAAGACACGATTGCAGTTAATTTCGGCGCGGTCTCCAACCTGGCGAGCCAGGTGGACAGCCAGGTCAAGCAGATCGAGGGCCAGCTGGAGACGCTGAAGGCAGCGATCCAGAAGCTCGCCCAGGAGTGGCAGGGTGGCGCGAACGAGGCGTTCCAGGCCGTGCAGAACAACTGGAACCAGTCCGCTGACGACCTGAACCAGGTGCTGGCCAAGATCGCGACCGCGGTGCACGCGGCGCACGACGCCTACCAGCAGACCGAGTCGAAGAACACCTCGACCTGGGGCTGAGTCCGGCCGCAGGCGACACGGACCCCGGAGACGACTCCGGGGTCCGTCGTCATGTGTGGCCCGGCTGACTGAATCGGTTCCGAATGCCGAGACCAGCGTGCCCGACGGTCGCCGAAGTGCTCCGGGTACACTGTGGGAAGTCCATCGCGGGGGGCCGTTTTGACCCTGCGGTGGGGCGACAGGTATCTTCTGTCGTTGTTGTGCGGAGCTCACCGCGTCGCGTGCCAGACACGCTGTCGTGAGCGGCCACCGCACCGACACCCCTGACGAGAGTGACGAAGAGGTAGACCCGTGCGCACGTACAGCCCGAAGGCTGGCGAGGTGACCCACGCCTGGCATGTGATCGACGCCGAGGACGTGGTGCTCGGCCGGCTCGCCACGCAGGTCGCGACGCTGCTGCGCGGCAAGCACAAGCCCACCTACGCCCCGCACGTGGACACCGGTGACTTCGTCGTCATCGTCAACGCCGAAAAGGTCGCGCTGACCGGAAACAAGCGCGACCAGGCGTTCGTCTACCGGCACTCCGGTTTCCCCGGCGGTCTGCGCAAGCGGTCCTTCGGCGAGATGCTGGACAAGCAGCCGGACCGCCTGCTGGAGAAGACGATCAAGGGCATGCTGCCGCACAACCGTCTCGGTCGCGCCATGGCCAGCAAACTCAAGGTCTACGCAGGCCCTGAGCACCCGCACAAGGCCCAGCAGCCCCAGCCGTTCGTAATCGGCGACAAGAGCAAGGTGAACCGGTGACCAGCGCCGAAGACCAGACCCAGGAAGACGTCGTGACCACTCCCGACACCGACGCCGTCGAGGCCATCGAGACCGTGGCCGAGGCCACGGAGGCTCCGGTGACCGAGGCCCCGGCGACCGAGGCCGAGGCCCCGGCAGCGGAGGCGGAGGACGCCCCGGCCAAGCCGGCGACGCGCCCGATCATCCCCGGCAAGCCGATCCAGACCGTCGGCCGCCGCAAGCAGGCCATCGTCCGGGTGCGGCTGATGCCCGGCACCGGCCGGTTCACCCTGAACGGGCGCTCTCTTGAGCAGTACTTCCCGAACAAGGTGCACCAGCAGCTGATCAAGGACCCGCTGGTGACGGTCGAGCGGCCCGAGTCGTTCGACGTGTTCGCCACCCTGCACGGTGGCGGCATCACCGGGCAGGCAGGCGCGCTGCGCCTGGCCATCGCGCGGGCCCTGATCGAGGTCGAGCCCGACGACCGGCCGCCGCTGAAGAAGGCCGGCTTCCTGACCAGGGACCCCCGGGTCAAGGAGCGCAAGAAGTACGGCCTGAAGAAGGCCCGTAAGGCCCCCCAGTACAGCAAGCGCTGACCGGCGGCCTCGCGGCACGAGCAACCCACGGGAGCAGTCATCCGTCTATCGGGTGCTGCTCCCGTGTCGTTTCCCAGACATTTCGCGCACAGGAGGTCGACGCTTCGATGGCTCGCCTGTTCGGTACCGACGGTGTTCGCGGGCTCGCCAACGCCGAACTGACCCCGGAGTTGGCGATGTCCGTCGCCGCGTCGGCGGCACGGGTGTTCACCGAGCACGACAGGTCGCACCGGCAGGTGGCCATCGTCGGCCGTGACCCGAGGGCCAGCGGCGAGATGCTGGAGGCGGCCGTGGCCGCCGGGCTGGCCTCGGCAGGTGCCGACGTGCTGCGGCTCGGCGTGCTGCCCACGCCCGCGGTGGCCTATCTGGTCGGTGAGCTGGGCGCGGATCTCGGCGTGATGATCTCCGCGTCGCACAACCCGATGCCGGACAACGGCGTGAAGCTGTTCTCCTCCGGTGGGCACAAGTTGCCCGACGCCGTCGAGGACGAGATCGCGGCAGGCCTCGCGCAGCCCGCGGTGCGGCCCACCGGCGCCGCTGTGGGGCGGATCACCGACGCACCCGACGCCGTGCGGCGCTATCTGGACCACCTGATCTCGTCCACCGGCAGGTCGCTGGCCGGGCTGCGGATCGTGGTCGACTGTGCCAACGGCGCCGCGTCCGCCGTGGCCCCGCAGGTGTACCGCAAGACCGGCGCCGACGTGATCGCCATCCACGCCGAGCCCGACGGCCTGAACATCAACGACGGCTGTGGCTCGACCCACCTCGGCTCGCTGCGGGCCGCCGTCCTCGAACACGGCGCCGACCTGGGCATCGCGCACGACGGCGACGCCGACCGGTGCCTGGCGATCGACGCCAAGGGCGACATGGTCGACGGCGACCAGATCATGGCCGTGCTCGCCCTCGGCATGAAGGAAGCAGGCGAGCTGGTCGAGGACACGCTGGTCGCGACCGTGATGAGCAACCTCGGCCTGCACCTGGCGATGCGCGCCCACGGTGTGCAGCTGCACACCACCCCGGTGGGTGACCGGTACGTACTGGAGGAACTGCGCACCGGCGGCTACACGCTGGGCGGCGAGCAGTCCGGCCACGTGCTGCTGCCCGGGTACGCCACCACCGGCGACGGCGTGCTGACCGCGCTGCGGCTGATGGCGCGCGTCGCCGAGACCGGTACCTCGCTGGCCGAACTGGCCGGTGTGATGAGCAGGCTGCCGCAGGTGCTGGTGAACGTGCGGGTCGCGGACAAGGCAGCGGTGGCGATGGCCGGCACCGTGGCCGACGCCGTCGCCGAGGTACAGCGCGAACTGGGCGAGTCCGGCCGCGTGCTGCTGCGCCCGTCCGGCACGGAACAACTCGTCAGGGTGATGGTCGAGGCCCCCACCCACGACCTGGCCGAGGCCGCCGCATCCCGCCTGGCCGGCGTGGTCGCTTCCGTGCACTGAGCTGGCAGAGCGGTCGATCGACTCCTGGTGGAACCGTTCGGACCCGGGCAACGTCCATGTGGATGGCCCGGTTCGAGGATTATGGTTCCTGGTGGGTCGATGAATTCGCCGCGTACTCAGTGAGGGGTGGGGGCAGGTGGCCGGCTACCAGACCAGTGACGAGATGTCCGGTGTCGCGAGCAAGGTGAGCAGCGAGGTCGGGCCGATCGGCGACGAGGCCGACGCCATTGGCAAGTCGCAGGTGACCGGCAGCGACGGCGGGAAGGACTTCGCCGACAAGGCAACCGCCTACGCCACGGCGCTGCACGACAACGTGATCGCCAGCGTGAAGGCCTACGGCACCGCGACAACCACGTTGAGCGACAAGCTGACCGACACCTACCAGCAGTACTCGAGCACCGACTCGCAGACCGCAGGCTCGATCACCACCTCGGGAGAGGGCGCATGACGGACTACCCGCAGTGGTCGAGCGTCAAGCCGATCCTGGACGACCCGAGCGTCTCCTCGGCCGACAAGAAGCGGCTGCTCGACGACTACGCGCAGCAGGCCGCGTACGCCAACCCGTTCGACGGTGTGACCAACCCGGACTACCTCAAGAACGCCGACGAGATCAACCAGTACGCGCAGCAGTACGGGTCGACGGATGCGTTCAAGCAGGCCGGTCAGCTGAACAGCAGCCCGTTCGGCAGGCAACTGGCGCCGCAGGTGCAGGCGGCCGGCAAACAACAGTTCCAGAACCAGTTGGCGCGGGCCCAGGAGGACCAGCAGACCGGGCAGGCCAACACCCAGTTGACCAACGAGGCCGGCAAGACCGTCGCCCAGGGCGGTTCCGGCGCGAGTACGTCCGACGAGATCCTCGACCCCGGTTCCCGTGGCATGTACTACTTCCAGAACTTCATCCCGCCGTACAAGGACTGGACCGGCAACGGCCCCGACCTCAAGACAGACATCACCGATGTCTACGACAACCTGCGTGGCATCCAGCTGGCCAAGTTCCGCGCCGACGCGACGCAACTGTCCACATCGCACGGCAACCTGTCCGAGATCACGATGAACCTGTCCACCGACACCAACTCGCTCGGTGGGTTCTGGCAGGGCGCGGCGGCACAGGCGGCGCAGCAGTACTGCGGCACGTTCGTGCAGAACGGCCAGACCGTGACCGACGGCACCAACGCGGCCAGCCAGGTGATCACCAGCTCGATGAAGGCGATCGAGACGGCTGTGCTGCAGCGGGCGCAGGCCGTGCTGAAGATGTACGCCAGCGACATCGGCGGGTTCACCTCCGACGACATCGAGCAGATCATCGCCGCTGCCAAGAACAACGCGAGCGACGATCAACTCAAGGCCATGTCCAAGTGGAACGTGTTCAGCAACGTCGACTGGGGTGACACGAACTGCAACGGATCGCTGAGCCAGAACGTGAAGAACCTGGTCGCGATGGACGCCACCCAGTGGTTGAACCAGACGTTCGTCCCCAACTTCAACTCGAAGAAGCAGTCGTTCGACTCGATCACCAAGTCGACGCATGACACGGTGGGCCAGTCGTTCGACTCGATGAACCAGGCGCTCGGCCAGATCGCCGCGAACCCGTTCTCCGACCTGAGCAAGGGCATTCAGGTGCCCAGTTCCGGTTCTGGCTCGGGGTCCGGTGGCTCGGGTTCCGGTTCTGGTTCTGGCTCCGGTGGTTCCGGCTCGGGTGGCGGGCCCACGGCGCCCAGCGGTGCCGGTGGTGGCGGTGCCCCGAGCGGTGGTGGCGGTGGCGCGCCGAGTGGTGGTGGTGGCGGGGCGCCGAGCATGCCGCCTCCCACGACACCGTCCGCGACGCCGACGATGCCCACGATCCCGAGCAGCACGGGCGACCCGACGGGTGGCGCTGGCGATCCGACGGGTGGCGCTGGCGATCCGACGGGTGGCGCGGGCGATCCGACCGGTGGCGCGGGCGATCCGACCGGTGGGGGCGACCCGACGGGTGGTGCCGGTGATCCGACCGGCGGTGCTGGCAGCGGCGGGACGATGCCCAGCGGATTCACGCCGCCGACGGACCCGGGCACCGGCACGGGTATCGACCCCACCACCGGCCTGCCCACGACGGGAACGCCGACCAGCGGCACTCCCGAGACGCTGACCGTCCAGCACGGCAACAGCACGCTGACCATGACGTCCCCGGACAGCCAGGGCACCATGCAGCTGACCACGACGGATGCCAACGGCCAGCCGAAGACGTACGACATCGACTTCGGCAACGGCACCGGCACTCCGGCGACCGGTGGTGTTCCCGCGGTCCCTGGCGCGGACGGGGCGCAGCACATCACACCCGGCGCGGACGGCAACGCTGTCATCCACGACGGCAGCACCACGATCACGGCGCACGAACAGCCGGGTGGTGAGGTCAAGGTCACGGTGGACGACGGCTCCGGCCAGCCGACCACGTACACCCTCGGCCCCAGCACGCCGACCGACCCGACCACCGACCCGAGCGGCAGCATGCCGACCGCCGATGTGCCGGTGAGCGGAGCCCCTGCCCAACCGGTCGACTACACCACGCAGTCCTCGGGCTTCACGGATCCCAGTGCGCAAACCGCGGGCTTCGCGGACCCGAGTGCGCAAACCGCGGGCTTCACCGACCCGACCACGCAGACGGCCGGCTTCACCGACCCGTCGACGATGGCCCCCACCGGCACCATCCCCACCAGCACCGACTACGCGATGCCCGACCTCCAGCCGACCGCGTTGTCCGCGACGATGTCGCCGGGCGGCATGGGTGACGGTTCCGCGTTCGCACAGGGCCTCGGCGGAGGTGGCATGGACAGCGCG
>DASXYT010000171.1:0-46879 GCA_036502345.1 Pseudonocardiaceae bacterium
ACCGAGTGGCCGTCTACCAGTCGTTGGACGGCATGAGCCAGTTGGCCAACGAGCGCTGAGCTCTCAGGCGATCAGGCCGCCGCGGTAGGCGACCAGCGCGGCCTGCACGCGGTTCGCAGCGCCGATCTTGCCGAGCACGGCCGAGACGTAGCCCTTCACCGTCGCCTCGGACAGGTGCAGACTGCCACCGATCTCGGCATTCGACATGCCCCGCCCGATCAGCGCCAACACCTCACGCTCCCGGTCGGACAGCACGGTGAGCAGCCTGCGGGCCGGTTCCGCGGCACGCTCGCCGTCGGCGACGGCGGCCAGCACGCGGGCGGCCACGCCGGGATCGAGCACGGCACCGCCGCGCGCCAGGTCCCGAACGGCCTTCACCAGTTGGGCAGGTTCGGTGTCCTTGAGCAGGAAACCGCTGGCGCCCAAGCGAAGCGCCTCGCTGACGTAGGCGTCCACGTCGAACGTGGTGAGCATCGCAACCGCGGGTGGTTCGGGGAGCGCGAGCAGTTTGCGCAGTGCGGCAAGGCCGTCCGTGGTGCGCATCCGGATGTCCAGCAACACCACGTGCGGGCGGTGCAGCCGGACCAGTTCGGCCACCTGGCTGCCGTCGTCGCACTCACCGACCACCTCGATGTCGCCGGCGCTGCCCAGGATCATGCGCAGGCCGGACCGAACCAGGTCCTCGTCGTCGGCGAGTACCACTTTGATCACGGACGCCTCCCCGATGGGCGTTGTTGCCATCGGGATCATCTCATTACGTATCGCGACCAGCGAACACGGCCACGTGACCCGCACCGACACGCTGTGCGTTGGGCCAGTCGGCGGAAAGTAAACGTGAGGACCTTTCGCGATAGCCCTACTCGGGGGTAGCTTGTGATCCCGGACACAACGGGGAGGAGCGTCGCTATGAGCCGACCAGCTCGAACAGCCAGTTTCGTTGCCGGCGTCGTCGCGGTGAGCACGGTGATCAGCCTCGGTGTCACGGCGCCGGCCAGCGCCGCGGGCACCCCGTTCACCGTCACCGACTACTGCTCGGGACAGTGCTCGGACATCCTGCCGCCGGGCGAGAACGGCAACGCGACGCTGGCCGACATCCTCGGCAACAAGCTCTTCGGCACCAAGCCTGCGCACACCGACGACCAGCTGAACACCTACGGCAGCCTGGCCGACGGGTACCAGAACCTGACCGACGCCACGATTGATCAATATTTCAACAATTCATCTTTCGGCGTGCCCGCCGGGCAGGTGGCCAGCAGCATCCAGCCGCGCAGCGACGTGACCATCGTGCGGGACAAGGCAACCGGCGTGCCGCACATCTACGGAACCACCCGATCGGGGACCGAGTTCGGCGCCGGTTACGCGGCAGGCCAGGACCGGCTGTGGCTGATGGACCTGTTCCGGCACGTCGGCCGGGCCGAGCTGACCAGCTTCGCCGGTGGCGCGGTGGCCAACCGCCAGCTGGAACAGACATTCTGGGCATCGGCGCCGTACACCGAACAGGACCTGCAGAACCAGGTGACCGAGATCGAGAACAGCGGACCGGCCGGCGCGCAGGCGATGCAGGACATCAACTCCTACATCAGCGGCATCAACACCTACATCACGCAGGCGTACAACGGCCGCTTCTTCCCTGGTGAGTACGACCTGACCGGGCACATCAACCCGATCACCAACGCAGGCACGATCCAGCCGTTCACCCCGACCGATCTGATCGCCATCGCGAGCGTCGTCGGTGCGCTGTTCGGCAGCGGCGGTGGCGGCGAGGTGCAGTCGGCGCTGGTCAAGGAGGCAGCCGACTCCCGGTACGGCAACACCGTCGGCGACCAGGTGTGGCAGTCCTTCCGCGAGGAGAACGATCCGGAGGCCGATCTGACCATCCACACCGGACAGTCGTTCCCGTACGCGGCCAGCCCGAACGACCCGCAGGGCGTCGCCATGCCGGACCCGGGTTCGGTGACCACGCAGCAGGAGGTGTTCGACCCGACCGGGTCGGCGACGAACACCACGGCGGGCACCGGCATCTTCGCGAAGGGCGTCCTGCCGGCCGGCTTGCTGTCGGAGAAGCACGGCATGTCCAACGCACTCGTCGTGTCCGGCCAGCACACCGACGACGGGCACCCGATCGCGGTATTCGGCCCGCAGACCGGTTACTTCGCGCCACAACTGTTGATGTTGGAGGAGTTGCAGGGACCGGGCATCAGTTCGCGCGGGGCCGCGTTCGCAGGCCTGAGCTTCTACGTCGAACTGGGCAGGGGCGCGGACTACGCGTGGAGTGCCACGTCGGCCGGGCAGGACGTGACCGACACGTTCGCGGTGCCGCTGTGCACGCCGGACGGGTCGCCGGTCACCAAGGATTCGAACTTCTACGTGTTCAACGGGCAGTGCACGGCGATGGAGGCGGTCGAACGGGACGACTCGTGGAGCCCGAACACGGCGGACAGCACGGCGGCGGGCTCGTACAAGCTGATCGTCTACCGGACGAAGTACGGCCTCGTGCAGTTCAGAGCGACCGTCGGCGGAGCACCGGTGGCGTACACGAGTCAACGGTCGAGTTACCAGCATGAAGCCGACTCGATCATCGGGTTTCAAATGTTCAACAATCCGGCGGACATGGGTACACCGCAGGCCTTCCAGCAGGCGGCGGCGAACATCAACTACACGTTCAACTGGTTCTACGTGAACAACACCGACACCGCGTACTACAACTCGGGCTGGAACCCGGTGCGGCCGGCCGGTGTCGACCCGAACCTGCCCATCCAGGCCGCGGACGAGTGGCAGAACTGGGATCCGACGACCGACCGGTCGGACTACACGGCGTTCGGGGCGCATCCGAACTCGATCGACCAGGACTACTACGTGTCGTGGAACAACAAGCAGGCGCTGGACTACACGTCGGCGTCGTTCGGCGACGGCAGTGTCTACCGGTCGAACCTGTTGGACGCCAGGGTGAAGGCGTTGGTGGACAGCGGAAAGCCGATCAGCCGGGCGGACCTGGCCAAGGCGATGGAGGACGCGGCGGTGACCGACCTGCGTGGTGAGGACGTGCTGCCGACGCTGCTGAAGGTGATCAACAGCCAGCCGGTGACCGACCCGACGCAGGCCGCGGTGGTCGCTCGGTTGACCGCGTGGCAGCAGGCCGGGTCCAAGCTGGTCGAGACGTCGCCGGGGAGTCCGTCCTACGTCGACGCGGCGGCGATCCAGACCATGGACGCGTGGTGGCCGCTGCTCGTGCAGGCGGAGTTCTCCCCCGGTATGGGTACCGACCTGTTCAACGCGACGGTCGGCGCGATCCAGATCAACGAGTCGCCGTCCGGCGGGCAGACCGGTCCCAGTGTCGGCCCGGTGGACGCCAACGAGTCGGTACCGCACAAGGGCTCGTCGTTCCAGTTCGGCTGGTGGTCCTATGTGGACAAGGACCTGCGGTCGGTGCTCGGACAGCCGGTGCAGGGTGGGCTGGGCCAGCAGTTCTGCGGCGGCGGCAACCTGGCACAGTGCCGGCAGGTGCTGCTGACCAGCCTGACGCAGGCGGCGGCCCAGCCGGCGAACCAGGTGTACCCGGGTGACGCGGACTGCGCCGCGGGCAACCAGTGGTGCGCCGACTCGATCATCCAGCGGCCGTTCGGTGGCGTCACCGACGGCAAGATCACGTGGCAGAACCGGCCCACGTACCAGCAGGTGGTCCAGTTCGTCGGCCACCACTAGTCGGCAGGCGCCGGTCCGCTGGTTCGGATGTACCAGCGGGCCGGCCACGTCTGTGTGCCCACGGTGCGCTGCTCGTCGCGGTCCGGTCGGTAGTGGAACCCGGCACGTTCGGCCACCCGTTGCGAGGCGGTGTTGCCAGCGTGGGTCCACAGTGCGAGGTCGTGGCGCTCCCCCAGCCGTGCACACATCTCGACCACCGCGCGGGTCGCCAGGCCACGTCCACGGGCTGAAGGGGCGAGCCAGTAGCTGATCTCGGCAGGGCCGATGATCGCGAACCCGGCCCAGTTGGGTCCACCGCGATACCGGGCCAGCGCGGCCCGGAAGTCGGCTGCGGTCGTAGCCGGGCTCTCGCTGGTGAAGCGCCGGATGTCCGGATCCGCCAGTTGCGCGACGTACCAGTCGCCGTCATCGGGCGATCATTCCCGCAGCACGGTAGGCGCATCAGTCACCGCCGAGGTGTAGCACGGGTCGGCGTGCACGCCCTGGAGCTGCGGGCTGAGCAGGGCGAACCCGGTCGCTCAGGCCACCCGGACCCAGCCAGGACAGGCCCGGTAAGCTGGGCGAACGCATGCGGAGCGCCCCCGTAGCTCAGGGGATAGAGCGACGGTTTCCTAAACCGCAGGTCGCAGGTTCGATTCCTGCCGGGGGCACCACCTTTCACCGGGTGAACTAAGGGCTTCCGACCAGGTCAACGACCGGGTCGGAAGCCCTTGGTGTTGCGCCCGACCCGCCGATCGCCGTGGGGCCATCCGTGATGCTGCCGGCCCTGGCGCGTCCATCGCGATCCACCAGGGCGCTGACGCGACATGCTTCGGATAATTTAGTCCGCAATTTTCGGACTATTTTATGCATATCGCTGGACACGTTTGAATAAGGCCTTCGCTCGCAATTGGTCCCGCTAGCCTCAGCGGTACGCGGACTGCGGAGGAATGGGTGACGGAGGACTGGGCTGCGGTCGCCACGGCGATCACTCAACGCATGGCCGAGCGGGGGATGACCCAGCAGCAGTTGATCGACGACTCGGACGTCTCGAAACTCATCGTTGGCGAGATCCAGAACAATTCCAAGCAGCGGAAACGCAGTCCTCGCACGCTCAAGGCCCTGTCCACGGCACTTGGCTGGCACCCCGATCACCTGGCCGCGGTACTGAACCACCGCTCGCCGCCTCGGCTCGGCGAACCCGTGCCGCGGTCGGACAAGGATGTGCCGGGGCATCTTGTTCTTATCGAGCACTATCTGCGGCATCTGTTGGACCGTATGGAATCGATGGATGCGCGACTGGGCAGAATAGAAAGTCATGCCGAAATCGCCGTCGCTGACGCCATCCGGGATCATGAGCAGCGGCCGGACCGTTGACCCGATAACAACACGGAGGGCCGCGGACCGGGTTCGGTCCGCAGCCCTCCGTGTGCCGCGGCGAGGTTGGCGGGTTCAGCGGACCGCGAGGCCCTCCACCTTGGCCGGTGCTGCCGGGATGTGGAACAGGGTGGCGAACCGGTCGAACAGGGCGGTCTCGCCGGTGACGTGCACGCCGCCCTTGGCCAGGACCTCGGCCGGGGTGATCTCGCCTGCGAACAGCGGGCGGAGCGACTCGTAGGCCTCGATCACCAGGTCGGCGTCGGCGTACTGGCCCTCGGCGACCTTCAGGTGGCCGTCGTCGACCAGTGCGTGGATGACCACCTCGCCGAAGTGCAGTTCGAAGCTGACCTGGACGCCCTCGGCGAACTCGGGCAGGAACGTCGTGTACAGCGACAGGATCGCCGCATCGACGGTGAAGACCTCCCCCGGCGCCGGGTCGCCCAGCGACCTGGCACCCCACAAACCCAGCTGCAGCAGGGCTTCTTCCAGCTCGCTGCCATACTCCGTCAGCTCGTAGACGACGGCAGCGTCCAGCTTCGCCAGCACCCGCCTGCGGATGACGCCGCCCTCCTCCAGCTCGTTCAGGCGCGAGGACAGGATGCTCACCGGGATCTTCGGCAACCCCTCGCGCAGCTCGGTGAAGCGCTTCGGACCGAGAACCAGGTCCCTGACGACGAGCAGCGACCAGCGCTCGCCGACCAGCTCAAGAGCACGTGCAACGCCACAGAACTGTCCGTACGTTCGACCAGTCATGCGTCAGTCCTCCAGGGATCAATAAACCGCAGGTCCTCGTCGCAGAACCTCAGTTGTGTGCACGTCATACCTTGCCAGAACAATCGGGCTCACGGCAGTGACAGCACCATTACTTGGATATGCATTAATCACGTTCCCAGGAATCGCACGGGAGGAGACGCAAAACAGCGGCCGGGTAATGAGACCCGGCCGCTGTCAGCGATTGATCAAACCAGTCTGCCGCCATTGAACCGCCACCGGATGAACGGCACCCGCATCGGTCCGTTGGAGACCAGCCACACGCACACCCAGACCACCAGGAACTGGATGACGAACGCGCTGACCGGCACCGCTCCTGGCAGCAACGGCAGCAGATCGAACCTGGCCAGCGCGCCGACCAGGATGCCCTCCGGCACCAGGGTGAGCAGCCCGAACAACGTCGGCCAGTCCTTCTCCCAGCGCCACTGCATGAGCATGTGATAGATGAGTTCCCAGACGATTCCGATGATCGCGACCGATCCCAGGACGATGAACGTGGCCTGGAAACGCGGGCCCCACGGGCCGGTCAGCGGCAGCCCGAAAGTGATGAGCGCGGTTACCGGGCCGCCGATCACAGCCATCAGGAAAAGTCGGGTCTGAATGCGTCCGAGCATGGTTGGCAGCATGGGGACCCCTCCGTTCTAGATTTGGCAGCCCCTCTTAGATTTGGCGGCTACGGGCCCACTTGAGCCATTCGATGGTCGAACGAATTGGCCCCATTTTTCGGCAGAGCCCCCGGTCGGCCACGTCGTCCACGAGTTCCTGGGCGGAGATCTGGAGCCCCAGGAACGTGTCGACGCCGGGGAAGTAGCCGCCGTACGAAGCGGCACCGGTGACGTAGACCCGGCCTGGGCCGTTGCCGGCGCCCCGGACCTGGAAGCTGCGCTCGACGTCGAGCCTGCCCAGTGGGTTGCGCTTGGCCCCGCCGTGCCGCAGCAGGTCACCGAGGACCCGGTGCTCCGCGACGTCGGCGTCCAGCCCTGTGCAGTCGATCAGGTAGTCGGCCTGCAGGTCCCGGTCACCCTCGGCGCTGTGCAGCGTGGTGACGACGGAGCCGTCGGCGCCGAGGCGCAGGTTGTCGATGGTGCCCTCGACGGCGCTGTACCAGCCGTCCTTCCTGCCCTTGCCAAGGTGGTGCTGCCAGTGCTGGCGCAGCGGGGTGGTGGTGCCACCGATCTCGTCGTAGATCCGCACGCGATCGGCGCCCTCGGAGCGGCGTGTCTTGGCCTTGAGCTGGCCGCCCCAGGTGGACTTCGGGTAGTTGAAGCCCTGGTGGGCGAATCCGTTCGCGCCGTGGCGCCGTGACCACGGGTGGTCACCGTGCTTGCCCTCGTAGAACGTGCGGAAGACCTGGATGATCCTGGTCTGCGCGCCGAACGCCAGCCGGTCGCAGATCAGCCGCTGCATCACCGCGGCGGTCACGATGCCGCCTCCTCGGATGATCACGGTGCCCGGCTTGCGGCGCAGCACCTCGTAGATGTGCTCGTGGTCCTCGTAGCCGTTCACCACGTGGTGGTAGTCGTTGTACCGCTCGCGGAACTCCTGCAGGTCGGGCAGGAACCGCAGGCCGGTGTAGCCGACCGCGATGTGCACGTCCCGACAGCGGTAGGCGACCGGGCCGTCGACCAGGCCGGCAGGCGCGGTCGGCAGGCTGGTCGGGTTCGGGGTCGGCCGCTTCGTCGGGTGCGGCATGTGGACGGTGAAGTAGCCGCCGCCGACCCGCCGCCGCACGGTGCGCACCTCGCCCTGGACCAGCATGTCCCAGTAGCGGATGCGGTCGGCCTCCTTGCGCATGCTGTCCAGCACCTTGCCCAGCAGCGGTGTGTAGAAGTCGGCGAACACCGGTTCCAGGAAGACCTGCTTGAGCGGCTTGAGCGTGCGGTCCTGGACCGCTTCCTGGATGGCGTAGGACGGGAAGCCCCACAGGTTGTCCGGCCGCGACGCCGCGTCCGAACGGATCCGCCGGTTGCGCGGCAGCTGGGAGACGCGGGTCAGGTACTCGTAGGTCTGCCACGGGTGGCTGAGGTTGGACAGCACGCGGATGTCCTCGGGGGCCACACCGCCTGCCACCCGCAGGTAGTCCACCGTCACGAACGAACCCATACCCCCGCCGACGGACACGAAAGGCACGTCCTGGATGGGGATCCCGGCCTGGGCCACCATCTCGTCGGTCCACCAGTCGGCCCGCTCCAGCGCGGGAGGCAGCACCGAGCCCGCTGAGGGCAGTACGTCGTCGGGCACCGGCAGGGCCGCCGGTGGCAGTACCTCTCCTGGCACCGGCCGAGCGGGGGCAAGGGTGCTCAGGTTGATCATGTCGGTCACTTCGGTCACCAATCTGGTCAGGAACCTGTGCGGAGCTGACTGGGTTCGGACGGCCTGTCGAGTCGCGTCATCCCTTCGAGAGCAGGGGATTCGTGAAGTCGACCGACTGCGCGCGGTGCGAGTAGTAGCGCAACTGCCGCCGTCCGAAGGCCAGCATCATGCCGGGCCGCAACGGCGCGCTGGTGCCCTGCGGGATCCGGGTCCACTCCGGTTCACCCGGCGAGCACACGAACGTGCCGTTGGTCGAGCCTGCGTCGACAACCCGCACGTCCCAACCCTCCAGCACGATCCGCGCGTGCACCCTGGACACCGACGGGTCGTCCAGCGCGACCGGTACCGCGGCGCCGGCCAGGACCGCGTGGTCGCCGCTCGGATCCCGGCCGAAGACGTGCTCGCTCACCAGTGAGAACATGCCGCCGTCGTCGAGCACGAGCACGCCGAGCGAGGGCCGCCTGCCCAACAACTGACCACGGTTGGCCTGGGCCATCGAGATGCCGCACACCGTGCAGTAGGTCATCGCGGGATCGTTGAAATGCGACCGCCGGCAGTACACGCCGAGCACCAGCGCACTCTGCACCGGGATCGGACCCGTCTCGGCGGACTGCTCGTCCTCGTCGATGATCCGCCGTACGTGCGCCGCGGTCACCGGTTCGACGACGGGCTCCACCTGCTCCGGTTCTGTCTGCGGTGGCGTGGGCTGCTGCCGGTCGAAGTGCAGTTCCTCGCCGTCGATCACCGCACGGGCGGGCCCGCTCGGCATGGCAGCGACCCGGTCCACCGTCGTCACCCCGTCCCGGCCTGCGAAGCGCCGCTCGTCGGCACCGGCACCGAGCACCAGTTCGGCACGGCCGTGCACGACGACCTCGACACCGTCACCGGACGGCCCGAAAGCACAGAACGACGGCACGTTCGCCGCATCCGACACCTCGATCAGGCTGGTCAGACGTTGACTGAGCACGGCTCCGTCGGCGTGGTCGGCGGCCACCGCGGCGACGGTGTCCAGCAACGACCCGGTCAGCAGCCCCTGTCCGGCGGCGAGTTGGCACAGCAGCACCAGGTCGCCCGCCCGGGCCAGCACACTGTGCCCGGACGCTGGGAACACCTGATGCGCCACCTGTCCGCTCGCAGCCTCCGCGACGATCATGTGGTCGGACATCCGCTCCTCCCCTCAACGCTCAGTTAAAGAATGGGCTCAGAAACACCACGACACTTCTCCGTGCATGCGCAACGACTCGAACAAACCCAGGTGCGTCGTTTCCCCTTCTTCAGCGTTGCCGAATTGGGTTCGGAATGGTTTGACACATAGTCGGGATGAGATTTTCACAGCACTACCCGGGTAGACTCACCGCATGTCGTTCTCCGATCCGGTCCCGGCACCGATTCGTCAACTGTCCTCCCGTGTCGTCTACGAGAACCCCTGGCTGACCATGCGCGAGGACCGGATCCAACGGGCCGACGGGTCGCAGGGCATCTATTCGGTGATCGACCGCCCCGACTTCGCCGTGATCATTCCGAGCGAGAACGGCGGATTCCACTTGGTCGACCAGTACCGGTATCCGGTCGCCGGGCGGTACTGGGAGTTCCCGCAGGGCGGTTTTCCCGATCGGGCGGACGGTGAGCCGACCGTGCTGGCCCGCAGGGAACTGTCCGAGGAGACCGGTCTGCGGCCCGGCACGCTGGTCCACCTCGGTCACCTGTTCGGCTCGCACGGCATCAGCGGCCAGGGGTTCAACGTGTTCCTGGCCACCGACCTGGAACACGGCGAACCGCATCGCGAGATCGAGGAGCAGGACATGCGGCAGCGGTGGTTCTCCAGGGCGGAGTTCGAGCGGATGATCCAGGACGGGCTGATCAAGGACGACGCGACGACGGCCGCGTACACCCTCCTGCTGCTGCACGAGCGCGCGGCCGCCGCATAGCGACGGCCGCGCACCCGCGCGCAGGCTAGGCCAGTTCGGCCAGTGCGGTCCGGTACTCGGCGGCGTTGCGGGCGTTCGGAATGGCGTTGACGACCTGCCACCTGATCGCGCCTGTCTTGTCGATGACGAACGTGCCGCGCAGGGACAGTCCCCGCTGCTCGTCGAAGACGCCGTAGCTGCTGGCGACAGCGCCGTGCGGCCAGAAGTCCGAGAGCAGCTTGAACTTGTAGCCCTTCTGGTTGGCCCATTCGTGCAGCACCGGGCCGGTGTCCGTGGACACGGCCAACACGACGGCGTCGCCGCTGTCGAGATCGGCGAACTCGTCGCGAATGGTGCACAGTTCGCCGTCGCAGATACCGGTGAACGCGGCCGTGAAGAAGATCAGCACCACGTTCTTCTCACCCTGGAAGTCGGACAGTTTGACGACGGTTCCGAACTGGTCGCGCAGTTCGAAGTCCGGTGCCTGGTCGCCTACCTTGGTCGACATACGTCCGTCCCTTTCGTCACAATGGAAGTACAGAGTGGTTGCGGCCCGCACGGCGATGTGAATCGCCGTGCGGGCCGCGGTCGATCGAGCTCAGGCAGAGGCACCGGTGTCCGGCTGTGCCAGCCACCTCTCGTCCTCCCGAGCCCATGCGATGGTTCGCTCCAGGCCTTCCTTCAGGGTGATCTCCGGCGACCAGCCCAGCACGGTCCGTGCCTTCGTGTTGTCCGGGATCCGCCGGGCCAGGTCCTCATAGGACGGACCGAGCGCGACGCTGGTCTCGATGTTCTTGATGGCCGCGCCGGTCAGGTCGGCGATGAGTTCGGCCACCTGCCCGATCGTGGTCTCAGTCATGCTGCCGATGTTGAACGCCTGCCCGATGGCGACCGGGTTCGCCGCGGCCAGCAGGGTGCCGCGCACGGCGTCCTCGATGTAGGTGAAGCACCGGGTCTGCTCGCCACCGTCGTACACCAGGACCGGCTTGCCGTTGAGCGCCCGGTGCACCGAGCGGCTGACCACGAAACCGGGGCGCTGCCTCGGGCCGTAGGCATTGAAGTACCGCACGATCGTCGCTTCGAGGCCCAGTTGGCGGACGAACGCGAACGTGAGGTGCTCGGTGAGCGCCTTGCTGGAGGAGTACGTCCAGCGGTCGGCGGCCGTCGTGCCGAGCACCCGGTCGTCGTCCTCCCGCCACGGCACGGCGGGGTTCTTGCCGAAGACCTCGCTGGTGCTGGCCACGACCACCTTGGCGCCGACGTCGGTGGACCGCTGCAACACGTTGCGCGTACCGGTGAAGTTGACGTCGATCACGTCCAGCGGACGGGCCAGGTACTGGTCGACGCCCACCACGGCGGCCAGGTGGAAGACCAGGTCGGTGCCCGGCGTGATCGCCTGCGCGAGCGCGGCCGGGTCCAGGATGTTGCCGGTGACGTGCCGGATCCTGGTGTCGCCGGACGCCCGGTCGTCGATGACCGTGACCTCGTCGCCACGGGCGAGCAACTGTTCGATGAGGTGGCCGCCGATGAAGCCGCTGCCACCGGTGACCACGATCCGGGCGCTCATCGGCCCACTCCTCGGTAGTCGTAGCCGAGGCCGCGCAGCTCGGCGATCTTGTCCTTCGAGTAGTACGCGCGACCGTCGACGACAAGGCAGTTGTCGGCGACCGGCAGGCCCGCGTAGTCGATGTCGGCGAACTCGCGGTGCAGCGCCAGGATGGCGATGCAGTCCGCCTCCTTGACCGCCTCGGCGAGACTGCTGGCCAACGGCAGGCCGAACAGGCGCTCGGCCTCCGCCTCGTCCACCAGCGGGTCGTAGATGGAGACCTCACCGAAGGCCCGCACCAGGGCGGTGACGGCGTCCTTGGTGGGCGTCGCCCGCAGGTCGCCGGTGTTGTTCTTGAACGCCAGCCCCAGCACGGCGACCTTGGCCCGCGCCGGGTCCTTGCCCAGCTTGCCGAGGCCGTCAATGGCCAGTTGGGCGGTGTAGCCGGGCATGCTCTCGTTGACCTGGCGGCCGGCCGGTGCGGTGAGGATGTCCACGCCGCGCTGCCGGGCGGAGTGCCACACCATCCACGGGTCCTTGGTCAGGCACGAGCCGCCGACCCCGACGCTGGGCAGCAGGATGTTGACCATCCCCTTGCCCTTCGGGATGGTGTTCGCCGCCGAGATCACGTCCAGCACGTCGACGTCGAACAGCGCGGAGAACTTGGCCAACTCGTTGCCCAGCGCGATGTTCAGGTCGATCCACCAGTTGTCGGCCAGCTTGACGATCTCGGCGGCCTCCAGCGAGTCCAGCGGGATCACGTCGACACCGAGCGACTGCCGCCAGAACTCGGCGGCGTCGTCCGCGCTGTCCTGGTCGAGGCCGCCTGCCACGATCGGGAACGTACGCAGCTCGCGGATCGCGGTGCCCTCGGCCAGCCGCTCCGGGGTGAACGCGAGGCCGAAGTCCTCGCCGCCGACCAGCCCGCTGCGCTCCAGCAGCGGCAGCACGACACCACGGGTGGTGCCCGGCGGCACGGTGCTCTTCAACACCAGCAACTGGCCGCGGTGCAGGTACTGGCTCAGTTGCGCGCAGGCGCCGGACAACTGTTCGTCGGCCAGCGAGCCGTCGCTGCGCACCGGGGTGCCGACGGTGATCAGCACGACGTCGGCGTCCCGCACGGCGGCGAAGTCGGTGCCGATCCGCAGTGTTCCGGCGGCCAACCCGGCGAACAGCAGCTCGGCCAGTCCTTCCTCGGCGAACCGGCAGTAGCCGTTGGTCAGCTCGTTGATCAGGTGGGGATTGGTGTCCACGCCGACAACATCCACGCCGCGGTCGGAAAGCACCCCGGCGATGCATGAGCCCACATAGCCCAGTCCAATGACAGCCACGCGAATGTCACGCTGGCCGGATACAAACCGCATGCTTGCGCTCCCAACAACTACGTCGTCTCAGGTACGTCGTCCGGTGGTCGACCGGGTCACGCCCCGACCGCGCGACCAGGTGGCCGCCAGTCGAGGCGTCGGTGACCTCAGCCCTTGACGGGGCTCGTCTGCAGGGAGACCAGCTGCCACACGCCGTCCTGCTTGGCGGTGATCCACACGTCGCGAGTGGACGCGCCCGGCGCCAGCTCGGTCGCGCCGGCCGCCACGATGCCGCCGTTGGTGATGACGAGGGCGACATCGGGGGTGAGCAGCTTGACCTCCACCGGCTCCTGGGCGAACGTGGTGCCGGCCAGGCCACCCGCGAAGGCGGCCTTCATGTAATCGCGGATCTCCGACTGGCTGGTCAGCTGCTGGTCACCGACCAGGAAGCTGCCGTTCTCGACGAACACGTCGGCGAAACCCTCGGCGTCGCCTGCGTCCCACATGGCCCTGGCGCGCAGTGGCACGGTGAACGCGGCGGCTTCCTCGCCCTGCGTGAAGTCGCCGTAGTAGCTCGCCCATTCCTTCGCGCCGGCGACGAGCTTCGATGCTTTTGCGGACATTCTGCCTTGCTCCTTCTTCGAATCAGCCCTTGTAAGGGGCTGGGCTGCTCTGGTGTGAGAAGAGTTTCCAGACGCCATCGCCCTCGTCGACGATGATCCACGTCGCACGGATCTGTCGCTCCGGCGCGATTTCGCTTTCCCCGGCCAGAATGATGCCGCCCTCGGTGATCACCATTGCCACGTTGTCCCGCAGGAATTTGATCTCCAGTGGGCCGCCGGACACCTGGGCGCCCTTGAGGCCGCCCCGGAAACCGGCGGCCATGTACTCGCGGATCTGCTCGCGGCTGGTGAGCTGCGTGTCCTGCATCAACAGGCTGCCGTTCTCGACGAAGATGCTGGCGAAGAAGTCGGCGTCGTTCCTCGCCCAACCGGCCGTGATCTTCATCGGCACGGTGAGCACGGCCTTCTCGTCCTCGCTGTCGAACGACCGGTAGTAGGAGACGTCCTCCACGATGCCGGCGTCGGCGAGGAGTTCAGAAGCCTTGATGGTTACTGACATGCTCTTCCTCCTTCTCCAGGATCCGGGGACGGGTCACCAGCGCAGCGTGGCGCCCGCGCCCCTCGGGCTGTTCTGGTAACCGGCGAGGAACCACTCGCCGTCGTTCTTCACGCACACCCAGGTGGACCGAACGGCCAGCTCGGGGTCGATCTCGGTCTCGCCCTCGGCGAGGATGCCGCCGTGGGTGCGCAGCAGAGCGACGTCGTCGGTGACGAACCGCACGTCCACCGGGTTGCCGATGACGCCGGTGTTCTTGAACGGACCGGCGTAGGCGGCGACCATGAAGTTCCGGATCTCGTCCCGGCCCTTCTTCAGGACGTCACCGGGCAGGATCAGGATCCCGTCCTCGCTGAAGACGTTCGCCACGCCGTCGGCGTCGTTCTTGGCCCACGAACCGACCATCCGCAGCGGAACGCCCAGGACTTCCTTCTCCTTGTCGCTGGTGAATTCGCCGTAATAGGCGTTGAGCCGGGCCTGGTTGTCAGCGACCGCAGTCATGGTTGTTCTCCTTCGTCATAATTACGTGAGAGCACGGCAGGGTCCTACGCCGGCGCCTGGCGACGATCGGCAGTCGTGGATCCGTCCGATCCACACCACTACATGGTCAACCCTGCGTTGGCCGACCACGTCTCCTCCGCTGCGCCCTTGGTCCCGCAATTTGGCATCTCAAGAGATGCGGCAGGGTCGCGCCGACGGCGAGGATGCAATGTGAACCCGCACGGCACCAGTCATTCGGTGCTGGCTCTTTCGTCAATCGCGGCCATCCCAAGGAGGACAGGGTGACGAATACACCCGCGCCGACCACGACCGAACTTGTAAGCCGGGCGGCCGATCTGGTCCCGTTGCTCAAGCAGCACGCCAGTTGGACCGAAGAGAACCGGCGGCTGCACGATGAGACCGTCGAGGCACTGGCCGACGCCGGTGTCTTCAAGCTGCGTGTCCCGAAGCGCTACGGGGGCTACGAGGCCGACACACGCACCCTCGTCGACGTGGCCACCCAACTCGGGCGCGGCGACGGCGCCACCGCGTGGGTCGCCTCCGTGTACTGGATTCCCACCTGGATGGTGGGATTGTTCCCGGACGAGGTCCAGGACGAGGTCTTCTCCACCCCGGACGTCCGGGTGTGCGGCACGCTGAGCCCGACCGGCATGGCCGTCCCGGTGGACGGTGGCATCGTGGTGAACGGCCAGTGGGGCTTCATCAGCGGTGCGCCGCACGCCCAGTGGCAGGAGATCATCGCCATGGGGCAGGCGCCGGACGGCACGCCGATGCCGATCATGACCCTGGCTCCGCTGTCCCAGCTGGAGATCGTCGACGACTGGTACGCGTCCGGCCTGAAGGGCTCGGGCAGTGTCACGACGGTCGCCAAGGACCTGTTCATCCCGCAGGAGCGGGTGCTGCCGCTGCCGGCCGTGCTGACCGAGCAGTACGCGTCCAAGCTGAACGCCACCTCGCCGATGTACAAGGCGCCGCTGCTGGGTGTCGCCGCGGCGTCCTCGGTCGGCACGCTGCTGGGTCTGGCGAAGGCGGCGCAGGAGACGTTCTTCGAGCGCCTGCCCAACCGGAAGATCACCTACTCCGGCTACGCGCACCAGGCCGACGCCCCGGTGACCCACCTGCAGGTGGCCGACGCGACGCTGAAGATCGACCAGGCGGAGTTCCACGGCTACCGGGTCGCGGACCACGTCGACAACAAGGGTCAGTCCGGTGAGCCGTGGAAGCTGGAGGAGCGGGCACGGGCGCGGGCGGACATCGCGTCGGTGGCGCAGCTTTCCAAGGCAGCGGTGGACATCTTCGCCGGGGCCAGTGGCGGGTCGTCGATCTACAGCGGGGTGGCGATCCAGCGGATCGCCCGTGACGTGCAGGCTGCGAACATGCACGCGCTGATCTACCCGCCGACGAGTCACGAGCTGTACGGCCGGATTCTGTGTGGGTTGGAGCCGGACACTCCGTACATCTGAGTTTCGTGCTTGGCCGAACCGCCGGTGTCCTCGGTAGACGGACACCGGCAGTTCTGTGTTGTGGGGGCCGGCTTGGGCGCGGTGAAGAGTCGACTCGCCCGGGCGTGCGGGCAACACATGCGCGCCAGGGGTCGACTCGCCGGGGCTACGGGCGACACACGCTCGGCGAGGGTCGACTCGCCCAGCTGTGAGGGCTGGTCGCGCCGAACAGTCGACTCGCCGGGGCTGTGGGCAACACACGCGCTCCAAGGGTCGACACGGCCGGCGGCATGGCCGATCGCGCTGAAGGGTCGACACGCCCGGCGATGCGGTTGGGCCTCCGAAGGTCGAGTTGCCCCAGCACACAGCCATGACATGCGCGGCAAGGGTCGACACGCGACGTTTCTGCCGCTCAAGGGTCGACTCGCCCGTGGTGTGGCTGGGCGGCGCGCTGGTGGGTCGACTCACCCGGGTCGATAGACATCACATGCGCGGCGAGGGTCGACACGCGACTTCGATCGGGCGTGTCGACCCTCCACCGCGCGCGACCAAACCAACCCCCCACACGCCACTGGGTGACCACGGCCTTGTCGCCGTGGTCACCCAGTCGAGCATCTCCAGTCAGGCTGCCGAGCGTCGCTGGTCGTTGCCCTGCTCCGCCAACGGCGGCACAACGCTCAGCTGCGGCGCGGACGGCTTCGGCCACAGGATCTTGCGCAGGTTCTTCGGGCGGAAGAACGCGCCCGGCGACTCGACGAAACACGCCACGCGGAAGAACAAGTCAGTGACGGTGGCGTCCTGCATGGCTGCGCCGATCACCTTGACGTTGAACGAGTTACCGAACTTGATCTTGGCGGTGCGCTTGCCCTCGACCGACGGATCCGCCAGGTCGCCGCCCGCGGCGACGTCCCACGCCACGTCGACCACCTTGGCGATCGCCTTCAGGTACTTGCGCGGGGTCGGGACGGAACCCTTGCCCAACAGCGTGCGCAGGGTCATCGCCTCCAGGGCGGCCACGGACATGCCCTGGCCGTACACCGGGTTGAAGCTGCACACGGCGTCACCGATCACCAGCAGACCAGCCGGGAAGCGGGTCAGCCGCTCGTAGCGCTTCCGCACACTGGCCGGGAAGCGGAACGTCACCGGGTCGGTCAGCGGCTCGGCGTCGGACAGCGCGTCGCCGATCTCCTTCGCCGGCAGGCTCCTCGCGAACTCCTCGAAGCCCTCGTGGTCGGTCGGCGGGTGGTCGCCGAGCATCCCGGCCAGCGACAGTTCGGCGTGGAACGGGTCGCTCTCCTTGATTCTGGAGAAGATCGCGCCACGCGGCGAACCTGGGCCGGCCACCGGGTTGATCGACAGGTCACCCTGAAAGATGTCCCGCTTGAGCTTGTAGTGCCGCGTCGTGTACGCGAGGCCGACCTTGATCTTCTCCTCGAACGGCCGCTCGTAACCCAGCTCCTCCAACCATACCGGCGTCCTGGAGCCGCGGCCGGTGGCGTCCACGACCAGGTCGGCGGCCAGGAACTCGGGGGTGGTGGCACCGTGGTGCTGCACGTGGGCACCGACGACCCTGCTGCGGTCGGCGCTGGCCTCGACGCCGACGATGTCGGTCTCCTCGACGATCGTGACGTTGGGCAGGGTGGCGACCCTGGCGCGCACGTGGGCTTCCAGGATCGGCCGGGTGGCCGAGATGCAGGCCAGGCCGTAGTGCCCGTGGGCGACGCGATGGCCGCCGAAGTACCAGCGGATGTCACCGTTGAGGTCGCCCAGCGGGACGTCCGACTCGTCGGTGAGTTCCTTGGTCAGACCGGGGAACAGCTCTTCGAGGATCTGGTGGCCCCGAGCCAGCAGGCCGTGCGCGTGCGGTCCCTGCGGGACACCGCGCCGGGGTTCCCATACCCCGGTCAGTGTGTCGCGGTCGACAACCGTGACCCGATCGTAGGATTCGGACAGCACCCGGGTGGCAAGCAGCCCTGCCATGCTGGCCCCAAGTACCACCGCGTGGTTTCCGACGTGGTTACCCACGGCCGTACCTCCTTGAGAAACAATGGAATCAGCGGATTGTCATGGTTCAATGGTCGTACGTGAGAGGTGTCGCGTGCGTCTTCCCTCTTGCCACACAGGGGTTTGCCGATACGCCGTGGCCCGGACGGGGTGTCCGGACCACGGCGCGTCAGCTACCGGCCAAGGCCGGCTTGGGTGACCCGTGTCAGGCGCTGCGTCGCTGCATCAGTACGCGGCGATCCCGTTCGGCCCACCTGCGCCGCCCTGGTCCAGCGGAGTGACATTGAATTCCGGGATCTTCTGGATGAACGTGAGGCTCCCGTTGGGGCTGACCTTGAACCCGAAGACACCACCGGACAGGCCGTCCAGGCCGTACAGGTAGTTGCTGTCCCGGCTCAGGGTGATGTCCAGGATGCCGTCGTTCAGACCGTTGTCCTGGATGGAGTCGCCGCTGTCGGACGAGGCGTCGGAGTGGATCAACGTCATCGAGCCGTCCTTGGCGATCCGGTAGGACGAGATCGAGCCACCGACGCCGTTGTCACCGAACGGGCTGGAGACGAACGCCAACGTGTTGTCGTTGGTCAGTGCGATCCAGCACGAGTCGGTGCGGTCGTCCGGCACGCCCTTGGTCTCGATCGGCGAGAGCACGCCGTTGTCGACGTTGTAGCTCGACGCCATACCACCGTTGAGGTTGGCGATGTCGCCGTCCTGGTCGGCGGTGAACAGCTCGCTGCCGTCCTTGCTGAAGACGAAGCTGTACAGGCCGTCAGCGAACGGTGTCATGATGTTCGGCTCGTCCAGGGTGCCGCTGCCCGGGTCCACCGGGAAACTCGAGATCCGGCCCTCGTTGAAGCCGGACTTCGGGTCCGGCCCACCCGCGCGCCGCTCGGCGGCGTACAGGTACTTGCCGTCCGGGCTGAAACCGATCATGGTGCAACCGGAGTCGGCGATGCCGGACAACAGCCGGGTCGAGTGCTGGATCGGCGTCAGCGTGCCGTTGTCGTGGATGTGGAATCCGGTGACAGAGGGCAGCTGACCGGTGGTGCAGTTCTCGATGGCCGTGGTCGCGCTGGTGACGAACTGGTTGGTGACCTCACCGGTCTGCAGGACGTAGAGCAGGCCGTGGCTCACCGCGATGCTGGCCGGCTTGAGACCACCGGTGATCGTCACCGAGTCCCGCTTGAGGCCGTGCGCCTCGATCGAGAACACGGTGACCGTGCCACTACCCAGGTTCGGCACGATCAGGAACTTCGGGTTGTTCACGTCGTGCTGCGGCGACACGGTGCCCTGCGTCGACGCGACGACCAGACCATTGGACGTGTCCTCGACGGTGCCACTGCCCTTGCCGCCGGTCTGGTAGGTGCCGATCTGCTTCAGCGATCCGTCCGGGGCGCGATAGAACGCCACGATCGTGTTGGCTTCGGCGTTGTTGGAGTCCAGGAACACGGCGCCGTCACGGAGGTCCCAGGACCCGGCCGATGCCGCGGCCTTGTGCGCGGTGCCGCCCTTGGCGGTCGAGGTCTGGTCAGCGGTGTTCGTGACCCCGTTGTTGTTGTTGCCGAACCACATGAAGCCGAGTCCGACGACAACGATCATCGCCACGACGACGGTGAGCGCCACGAACAGGTGGTCGCGCACCCGCCACCGGACCACCGGAACCACGGCGACCGGCGCGGCCCACTGCGGCTGGGCCGGGTAGCTGGCGCCCGGCGGCGGGGGCGAGTACTGCGGCGGCAGTCCCCCCGTCGGTGGGCCCTGGTCGGGACCGCCCGACTGCGGCGGCCCTTCAGGATTCTCGCTCATAAGAATCTCCTCGATATACAACATTCGATGCGCCTGATCGGGGCTCTCCCAGGATGGGCCGCACTGCCCGTTCTTTGTTATTCGTGCGTGCGCAGCGACGTATTGCTTCGGCGATTCAACGGGTTGGGCACGATATGAGTCGGGCGCATCCCCGCGATAGCGAGGATGCGCCCGATCGGTGTTGTTCCGCCGATTAGTTGTCTTGCGTGTGCAGCGGTGTCAGGCCGGAGAAATCAACCGACTGGGCACGGTGCGAGTGATATCGCAGCTGCCGCTGACCGAATGCGATAGCGGCACCGGGCTGGAGCAGTACGCCGTCGCCACTCGGTATCCGCCGCCAGGACGATTCCCCTGGGGCGCACAGGAACGACCCGTTCGTCGATCCGGCGTCGATCACCCGCACGTTCCAGCCGTCGAGCATGATCCTGGCGTGCACCCTGGACACCGAGTGGTCCGGCAGCCGCACCGCGCGGGCGGCACCGGCGATCACCGCGGCGTCGTCGTCGGGCATTCGACCGAAGACGTGATCGGTGACGAGCGAGAACGTCGTCCCGTCGTCCAGCACGAGCACGCCGAGCGACGGCCGCCTGCCCAGGCCGGGTTCGCGGTTGGCCTGTGCCATGGAGATCCCGCACACGGTGCAGTAGGCCATCTTGGGATCGTTGAAATGTTCCCGCCGGCAGTAGACGCCGACGACCAGGCTCTCGTCCTCGGTGCCCTCGGCCAACGGCTGGTCGGCCGCGGCAATCGCATCGGCGGCGGCGACCACCTCGGCACCGGCGGCATCGATCTCGGCCGGCTCGACCGGTGGCTCCATCACCTCGGGCATCGGCACCCCCGGCATGGTCGTGGTCAGCGGGTTGTCCCGGGCGGCCGGCTCGGCCTCGATCACCGGGCTGGCCGAGGTGTCGGTCGGCGACTGGCCGGTCGGCGTTGCGGCCATCCGGGCAGGCGCTGCCTCACCCCGGACCGGGGTCGGCTGGTCGAACTGGAGGTCGGCACCTGTGCCGAGTACCGCTCGGATCGACTCGACCGGCGTACGGATCACGCGGTCGGCGATGGTGACCGAGTCCCGGCCGTCCAGGTGCAGTTCCTGGCCGTCGGTGGTGATGGTCAACTCCGCCTCACCGTGCACGACGGCCACCACGCCGTCGCCGAGCGGGCCGAACGCGCACAGCGACGGGAAGCCGTCCTGGCCCGCCGCGACCACCAGGTCGGTCACGCGCCTGCTCAGCGCGATGCTGTCGCCGTCCTCGGCCGTCTCGGCCAGCACGTCGTAGAGCGCGCCGACCCGCTTGCCCTGGCCACGCACGATGTCACACAGCAGCACCAGATCACCGGTCCTGGCCAACAGGCCACGACCCGATCCCGGCCGCACGGAGTACCGGCTGGGGCGGACCGCCGGCATGACGGGCATCGGAGCGACCGCGCCGTCCACCGTGGCCTCGGTGGTCTCCTCCGACTCGCCGCCGGTCTTGACGTTGCGCAGCAGGAACACCGACAGCAGAGCCAATATCACCAACACCGGCACGGCCACGGTGGCCGCCACGGCGAAACCGCTGCTGAACGCGGCTCGGGCCGCGTCGAGCAACTGAGCGGCCACCCTGCCGGGCAGTCCTGCCGCGGCCGCCGTGGCGCCGACCAGCGTGTCACTGCTCGACGCTGCCGCTCCTGGCGGCACAGCGGCCGGGATGTTGCCAGCGATGTGGCCGCGGTACACGGCGACGCCGATGCTGCCGAGCAGCGCGACGCCGAGCGAGATGCCCAGCTCACTGCTGGTCTCGGACAGCGCGGCCGCCGCGCCTGCCTTCTCCGGCCTGACCGCACCGACGATCAGGTCGGTGCCCAGCACCCAGGACGGCGCGACACCGAACGTCGCGATGACGACACCGAGCACCACCGTCACCAGCGCCGAGTCGGCGGCCACCTGACTGAGGATCAGGAAGCCGACCGCCGAGATGGCCATGCCGATGCCGATGACGTAGGCGGGTTTGATCCTGCGGGCCGCCACCGGTGCCAGCAGCGACCCGCCGATCAGGCCCGCCGTGTCCGGGAACATCAGCAGGCCGGCCTGCAACGGCGAGAGGTTGTGCACCAACTGGAGGTACTGCGAGAACAGGAATCCGAGACCACCGATCGCGACGGCGCCGAACATCAGGATGCCCAGTGCCGCGCTGAACTCGCGGGTGGTGAACAGCCGCAGGTCCAGTAGCGGGGTAGGCAGTTTCTTCTGTCTTGTGACGAACGCCCCGCCCGCGATGAGGCCGATCACCAGTGCGAGCACCGGCGTCGGCGCCAGACCGTCCTGCGCGAACTCCTTGATGGCGTAGACGATCGGGATGATGGCCAGCAGCGACAACAGCACGCTGCCGATGTCGATCTTGCCGCTGTCCGGCGCCTTGTACTCGGGTATCAGAGAGGGCGCCAGGATCAGCAGCAGCACCATCACCGGGACGCCGATCAGGAAGACCGACCCGAACCAGAACACCTCAAGCAGGGCGCCACCGATCAGCGGGCCGATCGCGACGCCGACCAGCAGCGACGTCGCCCAGATGCTGATCGCGGTGGACCGCTGCCTGCTGTCCCGGAACATGTTGCTGATCAGCGCCAGGATCGACGGCATCAGCGTCGCGCCGGCGACACCGAGCAGCGCCCTGGCGATGATCAGCACGATGATCGACGTCGAGTATGCCGAGACGATCGACAGGATGCCGAACGCCGCGGCGCCCATCAGCATCAGTTTTCGTCTGCCGATGCGGTCACCGAGATTGCCGGCCGTGACCAGGAATCCGGCGATCATGAAGCCGTAGATGTCCTGAACCCACAGCAACTGCGTGCTGCTCGCGTGCAGTGCGGAACCCAGACTGGGCAACGCGAGATAGAGCACGCCGAAATCCATCGCGGCCAACATCGTCGGCAGGGCGAGAACGGCGAGACCGATCCACTCCCGCCGTCCGGCCCGCATACTCACGGTGGCCGAACCAGGTGCAGTCATGACAAATCCTTCCACCGTCCCCGACCTTCATTGGCCCCGTGCCGGGTATGGGGAACGGTAATGTGAGGGTGTTAGAACGTCCAGCGGGTCGCGCTGAATCCCTTGTCGGTGGCGAAGCCGAATGCCCGTGCAGGCGCGACCTCGTACACCGCCCAGGGAATTTCGCCCATACCGCTGCCGCTGTCACCGAAGAAGATGCCGTCCCGGATCGCCACCTGCCAGCCGTACTTGACCTTGTAGGCGTCGCCGACCCGGTTGAGGACGGCTTCGTCGGCGACCGTGCTGGCCGTGCCCTCGACGATCAGGTCGAGCGCGTCCTGACCGAAGGTCACGGTGACGTTCGCGTTGGCGGCCAGGTTCCGGTCCTTGACCGAACCGTGGAACGTGGCGAAGTACGCTGCGCCCTCGGCCCAGACACCCTGCACCGGCATGACGTGCGGCCGGCCGTCCGGGCGGACGGTGGCCAGCCAGTAGACGGGTGCCCCGCCGAAGCGCTCGCGGGCCTCCGCCCACGGCGTCGCGGTGGAACCTGGTGTGCTGTTCGGCATCAACACTTCAGCCGGTTCGTTCTCAGCCATCACATGTCCTCTGTCGCTAGTGGATCAAACAGGTCAGATGCCGTAGGTGGCAACGAATTCCTTGATCGACGACACGACGTAGTCGATCTTCTCGTCGTTGAGCCCCGGATACACCCCGACCTGGAACGTCTGGTTCAGGATGATGTCGCTGTTGGTCAGGTCGCCGACGACGCGGTAGGGCTGGTCGGCGTAGCCCGGGTGCCTGGTGATGTTGCCGGCGAACATCCTGCGGGTACCGATCTTGCGGTCCTCCAAGAAGTCGATGATCTCGGTCGAGCTGAACGGTGAGTTCGGGTCGACCGTGATCACGAAGGCGTACCAGCTCGGGTCGGCCCTCGGCGAGTGCTCCGGCAGGATCAGGTTCGGCACGCCGTCCAGTCCGCCGCGCAGCCGCTGCCAGTTCCGCCGCCGCGCCGCGATGAACGTGTCCAGCTTCTGGAACTGGGACAGGCCCAGTGCCGCGGAGATGTCGGTCGGCTTCAGGTTGTAGCCGACGTTGGAGTAGATGTACTTGTGGTCGTAGCCCTCGGGCAGCGAACCCAACTGCCACTCGAAGCGCTTCAGGCAGGTGTTGCTCTTGCCGGGGTCGCACCAGCAGTCCCGGCCCCAGTCGCGCAGCGACTCCACGATCCTGGCCAGGTGCAGGTTCGAGGTGAGCACGCAGCCGCCCTCGCCCATGGTCACGTGGTGCGCCGGGTAGAAGCTGATCGTGGCGACGTCACCGAAGCTGCCGGTGGGCTTGCCGTCGTACATCGAGCCGAGTGCGTCGCAGTTGTCCTCGATGAGGAACAGCCCACGGTCCTTGGCCAGTTCCGCCATCTCGGTCACGTCGTACGGGTTGCCGACGACGTGCGCGATCATGATCGCCCTGGTCTTCGGCCCGATCGCCGCCTCGACCATCTCGACCGTCGTGTTGTACGTCTTCAGTTCGACGTCGACGAACACCGGCGTGAGGCCGTTCTGCAGGATCGGGTTCACCGTCGTCGGGAACGCCGATGCGGGCGTGATCACCTCGTCGCCCTTGCGCAGCCGCCGCTCCCCCATCTGGTGCGATGCGAGCGCGGAGACGGCGAGCAGGTTGGCCGACGATCCCGAGTTCGTCAGGTGTGCCTTGCGCAGCCGGAGTCGACGGGCCAGCGCCGACTCGAACTTCTGGGTGCTCGGGCCCGCCGCGATGCGCAGGGTGAGCGCCGCCTCGACGATCGCCGCGCGGTCGTCGGCGTCCAGCACGGCACCGGTCGGCCAGATCTCGGTCTCCCCCGGCACGAACGTCCGGTCGGGTTCGACGTCCTCATGGAACTGTCGGACCGCATCGAGGATGTGGGCCTTCTGGTCACTCATCTGGGTCTCCTTGGTCATCGTCGCGGTCGCTCAGGCGGCCTCAAGCTCGATCCGGGTGTGGTCGCCGACGACCAGGCGGTAACCGGCGCCGCCGCGATTCTCACGGCCGATGCTGGCGCCCCGGCCGATCAGGGAGCCGTGCAGGCCATTGACGTCCACAATGGACGCACCAGCAAGCACAATCGAGTCGGCTAGGCGGGTGGAGCGCAGTACGCAACCGCTGCCGATCGAGGTGTTCGGTCCGACGTGGCTGTCCTCGATGACGGTGTCCGCGCCGACGATGGCAGGGCCCTCGATCCGGGACCTGACGATGGTGGCGCCCGCCTCGACGACCACCTGGCCGACCAGTTCGCTCCCGGCGCCGACGTCACCGGCCACCGCACCGGTCAGCTTGCCCAGCATCCGGCGGTTGCAGGCCAGGACGTCCTCGATCCGGCCGGTGTCCTTCCAGTAGCCGGTGTACTCGCTCGCACCGACCGGGAAGCCGTTGGACAGCAGCCACTGGATGGCGTCGGTGATCTCCAGTTCACCGCGCGCGCTGGGCGGCACGGCGTCCACTGCCTGGTGGATGTCCGGCGTGAAGAAGTACACGCCTGCGATGGCCAGGTCGCTGCGTGGCTGGGCAGGCTTCTCCACCAGCCCGCGCACGCAGCCGTCGTCGTCCAGTTCGACGACACCGAAGGACGTCGGATCGGCGACCTTGTGCACGACGACCTGCGCTGCGGGCCGGTGGGCACGGAAGTCCGCCGCGAACGAGGCGACACCGTCGGGCAGCATGATGTCGCCCAGGTACATGACGAAGTCGTCGTCGCCGAGGAACGGCCGGGCCACCTGCACCGTGTGCGCGAGGCCACGAGGGTGGTCCTGGCGCAGGTAGGTGACCCGCACGCCGAAGCGGGAGCCGTCACCGAGCGCGTCGGCGATCTGGTCGGCCCACTGGCCGACGATCACGCCGATGTCGGTGACGCCGGCGTTCCTGATGTTGTCGATGACGTGTTCGAGCACCGGCTTGTTGGCGATCGGGATCAGCTGCTTGGGCATCGAGTAGCTGAACGGCCGCAGCCGGGTGCCCGAACCGCCGGACAGCACCAGACCCTTCATGACCCGCTCCGGTGTTCCACCGACTTGCGCAGCTCGTCGGCGATGGTGCGCACCTCCGTGTCGTCCAGCGCCTGGTGGATGGGCAGCAGCAGGGTGCGGTCCGAGCCCCGGTCGGCACCGGGCAGGTGTACGTCCGACCGGTACGCGGGGACCTTGTGCAGCGGCGCGTAGCGGAACGTCGTGTAGACGTCCCGTTCCAGCAGGTCGGCGGCCACCTGGTCGCGGATCTCGGCGTCCAGCTGCACCCAGTAGAAGTAGTGCGAGCTGGTGTGGCCTGCCGGCAGCGCGGGCGGCGTCACTATGCCCTCCGCGCCGTCCAGCAGCCGGTCGTAGGTCGCCGCGATCTCCCTGCGGCGCTCGATGAAGTCGGGCAGCCTGCGCAGCTGGACACTGCCGATCGCCGCGGTCATGTCGTTGCCGACCACCCGGCGGCCGAACGCGGTGACGTTGAGCTCCCACCAGCGGCTGGGCACCTTCGCCGACGCGGACAGGCCGCTCACGTGGCCGAGACCGTGGTAGGCCAGCTGGTGCGCCCGCTTCGCCATCTCGGGATCGCTCACGTAGAGCATCCCGCCGTCGCCGGTGACCAGGATCTTCATCGCGTCGAAGCTCCACATCGCGATGTCACCGAAGGTCCCGCACATCCGACCGTCCACACGGGACGACACAGCGCACGCGGCGTCCTCGATCAGCCGGATGCCCCGCTCCTCGCACAGTGCCGCGATCTCGACGACGTCACCGGGGTGGCCGCCGTAGTGCAGGATCAGCACGGCCTTGGTCCTCGGCGTGAGCGCGCGCTCGATCTGCGCCGCCGTCGGGTTCAGCGTGCGGGGGTCCACGTCGCAGAACACCGGCCGGCAGCCGCGCGCCGAGATGGCGTTGGCAGCGCCGACGAAGCTGATCGACGGCAGCACGACGTCGTCCTGCGGACCGAGGTCGAGCAGCTCGGTGGACAGGAACAAACCCGAAGTCGCCGAGTTGATGAAGATGACCTGTTCGGCCGGCACATCGAGATGCGCCGCGAACTCTGCCTCGAACTTCCTGGTCCTGGGGCCGTGGCCCAACCAGTTCTCCTCGAACACCGGACGCAGCGCCTCGAGCTCCTCGTCACCGAGGGACGGCTGGAATATGTTGTACATATCTCCACCTCAAACGGTCGGAGCCACTCAGCGCCTGCGGTACTGGGCGGTCAACCGCTCCAGCACCGGCACGATGTGGTTCGGGGTCGGCAACGCGACGGTGTCCTGGTAGATCGAGGCAGCGCCCTCCTGGAAGGACGGCTCGGCGAGGATCCGCACGAGCTGCTTCTGCATCTCCGCCACCGGCTGCCTGATGTCCAACGGCAGGCCGGCACCACGCGCGATGACGTAGTTGGCGGTCAGCGACGACTCGGTGTGCTTCTCGGTGGCGAGCTGTTCGACGCCGTCCTCGCCGACGACGACCGTGGTGCCGTTGTCGACCTCGAAATCGATGATGAGCTGCGGCACGCTCAGCGCGGACGCCGCCGCGAAGGTGCCGAGGCCGCCCTGGTGGATCAGCGCCGAGCAGGTCGGCAGCAGCTGGTTGAGCGGCAGGTAGTCGATGGTGCGCACGTTGTCCGGCACCGTGCCGACGCAGGCCAGTTGGTCGGCGTTCAGTGTGGCGACGACCTCGATGTCCAGGTCGGCCACCATGTCCATCAGCTTGGCGACGTGCTCCCAGCCGTCCTTGAAGAACAGCCGCTGGGACAGGCCGAGGGTCAGGCCGACCCTCGGCCGGTCCAGCGGTGCGTGCAGCCAGTCCGGAATGGGCGTCTGCGCCGAGAACGGCTCCCACCGGACCGACACCGTGCGGGTGCTGGTCGGCAGCCGCATCCCGATCGGTGTCGGATCCACCGTGAACTGGCCGACCAGCAGCTCGTCGTCGACCTCGACGCCGTGCCGCTCCGCACCCGGCCGCATCGTCTCGGCCAGCGGATCGACGGTCGGACCGCCGGGCTTGCCGATCCGCTCCGCGACCCGGTCCACGTTGTACGCGAAGTAGTCCAGGCCCCACAGCATCCTGCCGTGGGCCGCGCCGCAGGCCTTCGCCGCGATGGCGCCGATCGGCAGGCACGGGTCCCACAGCACCAGGTCGGGCTGCCAGTTGCGGGCGAACCGCACCAGTTCGTCCAGCTCGCGGTGCGGGTCCTCCGGCGACGCGTCGTAGGGCTGGAAGTCCCACATGGACGGCAGCATGAACTGGTAGTAGATGTCCCACTGCTCACGGTCGAACGGATTGAGCGCCAACTGCTCGGTCATCCGCTCGAACCGTGCCTCCAGGCCGGCAGGCCACGGGTTGCCAGGTCCGATCGGGGTGACCGAGCTGTCGCCGAGGGCCAGCGCGGGCAGACCGACGCCCGCGGTGCGCGGGGCGAGGGCGGCGTGCGACGCGATGCACACCTCGTGGCCCGCACTCTGCAGTGCCCAGGCAAGGGGAACGACGGGGTACAGATGTGCCGGGTTCGGCCATGGCGTGAGCATGACTCGCATGAGAGGTCGCTCCTTGGACCAGTCTTGACCTGTTTGACCTGTATTGGGAGACTTGAATCCGCCGACCCGGACAGCCATATCCTCGTCGCGGACGGTTACTGCGGCATCTTCGAGGGTGCTACGCCGCCTTGGTCGTGCGTAGCGACGCGGTGCCCGAAATCAGGTCGGCTGCCCGCTCCGCGACGGCGATGACCGGCGCGTTCAGGTTGCCGCGGCCGACCACCGGCAGCACCGACGTGTCCACGACCCGCAGCCCGTCGACGCCGATGACCCGCAACTCGCTGTCAACCACATGGCCCATGGCGCAGGTGCCGGACGGGTGGAACAGCGAGTGCGTGTACTGCTTGGCGTAGGTCCGCAGATCGGCGTCCGAGTCCGATGCCGGCGGCCGGTGCATCGCCTCGGTGTAGAGCGAGAGCGCCTCCTGACGGGCGATCTCCATGCCGATGCGCAGCCCGGCGACGGCCGTTTCCAGGTCGGCGTCGTCCGAGTAGTAGTTGTGCCGGATGTTCGGCTTCGTGGTCGGGTCGTCCGAGGCCAGCAGCACACTGCCCCTGCTGCGCTGGTTGAGCACCACGGGACCGGTGGACACGGCGTGGTCGGTCGGGAAGCCGAGACCACTGTCCACGAACATGACCGGCGCGGTCAGGAACACGACGTCCGGCGCCGACAGCCCTGGCCTGGTGCGGACGTAGCCACCGGACTCCGGTCCGTTGGAGGTCAGCATCCCCCGGCCCTCGGCGCTGAACTGCTCGAAGTGCTTGGGGTCGGCCGCGGCCAGCAGGCTGACCGGCTGGGAGTGCGTGTAGACGATCGGGACCATCGCGTGGTCCTGCAGGTTCTGCCCGACCATCGGCTGGTCGGCCACCACCGGGATGCCCAGGATGTTGAGCAGCTGTGCCGGGCCGATGCCGGACAGTTGGAGCAGTTGCGGCGAGTTGTAGGCACCGGCGGCGAGGATGACCTCACGCTCGGCCCGCAGGGTGATCTCCTCGTCCAGCCGGTAGCCGGTGATGCCGACCGCCCTGCCGTTCTCGGTGAGGATCTTGTGCACCTGGAGGTTCGTCTCGACGGTCAGGTTCGGCCGCTCCAGGGCGGGGTGCAGGAAGGCCGTCGCCGTACTGCACCGCATGCCGTTGCGCTGGGTCAGCTGGAAGAAGCCGAAGCCGTCCTGCTCAGGGCCGTTGAAGTCGTCGTTGGCCTTGAAGCCTGCCTGCACTGCTGCCTCGACGAAGGCCTGGCACATGGGGTTGTTCGAGCGGCTGTCGGAGACCGAGAGGGGGCCACCGGCGCCGTGGTACTCGTCAGCGCCGCGCTCGTTGTCCTCCGACCGCTTGAAGTAGGGCAGCAGATCGTCGTAGGTCCAGCCGGCCTGGTTCCATTCGGCGAAGTCGGCCGGGTTGCCCCTGGAGTAGATCATCGCGTTCGTGGAACTGGAACCGCCGAGTACCTTGCCTCGCGGCAGGAATACTCGGCGGCGGCCCAGGAATTCTTCCTCGTGGGTGTCGTAATCCCAGTCCAGATTGGTACGGAAAAGCTTTCCGAATGCCGACGGGATGTGAATGTTCATGGCCGTGTCCGCTGGACCGGCCTCGACCAGGCACACACTCACGTCCGGGTCCTCACTCAGGCGCGCGGCAAGTACACATCCTGCCGATCCAGCGCCAACGACCACATAGTCGTACATCCGCTCCTCCTCATGCTTTGGCCTTGCATAAAGCATGAGGGACCGAGATGAACCAGGACGACTTTTGAGATGCTAAACTGACATGAATGGTAACCGGTGCGGCTATGAAGTTATCACTATTACGACAATACAAATCACATATCCAGGAAAGCACCACACGTGACATTGGCCAGCGTGGCGGTCATCGCGCCCGCACGGTCGGAGGCCAGCAGCGTGGCCGCGTTGGCGATGTCGGCCAGCAGCGGCAGCCTGCCCAGCGCGGCGGTGCCGCCCCAGGCCGCCTGGATGGCCTCGGTGGCGGTGTCCGGCGACTCGGTGTGTAGCCCGAAGACGGCCTGGACACCCGGCGAGTCCGGCGAACCCGGCGAGCGGACCACGACGGTACGGATGCCGGACTGGCCCAACTCCACGGCGAAACCGCGCCACAGGGCCTCGACCACGGCACACGCCGCCGGGAATCCGCCCAGGTCGGGCGCCATGGTCGGCTCCGCGGTGACGGACATGATGACGCCTGCGCGCTGCTCGGTCATGTGCCTGGCGACGGCCCGCGCGGTGATGAACTGCGTCCTGGTGGCGGTGAGCACCGGCTGCGCGAAGTCGTCGAAGGACATGTCGATCAGGGGCGTGCCCTGGATGTCCTCCATGCCCAGCGCGTTGAACAGGATGTCGATCCGGCCGGCCTTCGCGGCCACGTCGGCGACGTGCCGGTCGACGGCGGCCTCGTCGCCGGCGTCCACCTCGGCGGCCTCGGCCGTGCCGCCGGTCGCTCGAATCGCCTCGGCCACGGAATCGACCTTGGCGAGTGTGCGACCGGCCAGGAAGACGGATGCCCCGTCACTCGCGAACGCTCGGGCGACCGCGGCGCCGATCGCGCCGCCGGCACCGTAGACAACCGCGTTCTTGTTCTCGAGCAGCATTCGCTTTCCTCATCATCAGTAGTTGTTCGTGTTAGCCGTCGTGGGCGGTGCGCAGCGTTTCGATATCGATCTTCGTCATCTGCAGCATAGCCTGCGTCGCGCGTCCGGCCTTCGCCGGATCGGAATCAGTCATCAGCTCGTTCATCGTGGCCGGAATGATCTGCCAGGACACGCCGAACTTATCCTTGAGCCAACCACAGACGCCGAACTCGCCGCCGGCGCCGAGCTTCTCCCAGAAGTAGTCGACCTCGTTCTGCGATTCGCAGTCGACGATGAACGACAGCGATTCGTTGAACTGGAAACCGGCGGGGCCGCCATTCAGTGCCGTGAACGCGACACCGTCCAGTTCGAAGTCGACCCACATGACCGGTTCGCCCGCACCCGGCCGTGCCACGTTGGTGACACCGGAGTTCTTGAAGATGTTCGTGTAGAACTCTGCCGCTTCTTCTGCCTCGTCGTCGAACCAGAGATTGGGCGTGATTTTCGGCATGACGGCACTCCCGGGTCGACTAGGGGGATTCGACGGAATGGTGTTCGTGGGCGATCTGCCACTCACCGTCGACCTTCTTCAGGCCGACCGTGAGCCGGACCGACAACTGGTCGGCAGGCGATCCGCAGTGCACCATCGCCGTGGCGTACCCGGCCGTCTCGCCCGCCACGACCTCCAGCTTGTCCAGCCCGAACCCACCATCCTTGCCCAGCCAGGCGAAGAACGGCTTCCACGACTTCTGGTAGGACTCGATGCCACGCAGCGACGAGGTGGGCACGTCGTACATCAACATGTCCACCGTGTGGTGCGCGACGGTCCCCTGCAGGTCGTGGTTGGTGATGGCCTGGGCCCACGACGTGATCAGTTCCGCGATCCGCGTCTCGTCGTCGGTTTCCGGAGCGTTAGTCATCAGATGACCTCATAGACCTCGAACGGCACGAATCCAGGACCGAGGTTGCCGGCGGCGACCCCTTGGACCGTGTTGAGCCAGCCGTACGGACCGGGTTCGACCTCGAACACCGGTGCCGTGCGGAAGTAGATGGCGGCAGGGTCCAGCGCCTGGCCGGACGCGAGGATGCCCATGCTGTCCTCGGGCATCGACAGCCTGCCGTTGTAGGACATGTGGACGACGGGTCCGTCCTCGATCTGCAGGGTCAGCCTGCCGTCGATGCGGAACGCGCCCTGGGTGTCGATCACGGCCCAGTCGCCGCCGCCCAGGACGGTGCCACGCAGGCGGTCGCCCTCGAACGTGCCGCCGGTCACGAACGTGGTCACCCGCATACCCAGCGACGTGGCCGACACGTTCGGAATGGTTGTTTCCAGGTGAATATCGATTAACGGAACGAGCTCGGGGGTTTTCATGGAGTTCTCCCGTGATCGCAGCGATACTGGCGGAGACACTACAACGCCCAGGTCAGCGTCCTCAACGATCGCAGGAAATTCCGCACGCTGGGAGAAGCCGCGCGGTCACGCACGGAATTCGGCATGTTCGGAGAATATAAGACGGCGCCGGATCGATATCGTGGAAAAGTGCCGACCCGAGCGTGGCCTGGCTTCTGGACAAAACCAACTTCGCACTCAGGATTGGACAAGGACAGGTGACGACTCCGACCGAACTGGAAGCACTGGACCGCCAGTACCTCCTGCATCCGCACCAGCGCACCGACCGGACCGACCGCACCCTGATCGTGCGGGGCAAGGGGTGTCTCGTCTGGGACACCGAGGGCAACGAGTACCTGGACGCCATGGGCGGTGGCAACTGGGCCGCCCAGGTCGGCCACGGCCGCCCCGAACTGGCTGAGGTCGCCGCGCAGCAGGTTGGCGAGCTGGAGTACTTCACCTCGTTCACCGACTTCACCAACGACAAGGCAGTGCTGCTGGCCGAGCGGCTGGTCAAGCTGGCACCGGGCAACCTGGGCAAGGTGTTCTTCACCAACGGCGGCTCGGAGAGCGTGGAGACCGCGATCAAGGCGGCCCGCCTCTACCACTTCCGCCGTGGCCAGGAGGACCGGAACTGGATCATCGCCCGGCACTACGGCTACCACGGCACGACGCTGGGCAGCGGCACGCTGACCGGTTTCCCGCCCATGCAGCACGGCGTCGGCCCGGTGTTGCCGCACGTCGAGAAGGTCATGGCCCCGGTGCCCTACCACACCGAGCTCTACGGCGGCCAGGACGTGACCGACTACCTGATCAACGAACTGGAAGAGACGATCGCCAGGATCGGGGCGGACAAGATCGCCGCGATGATCGGCGAACCGGTGATCGGCGGCGGCGGCATCTACATCCCGCCGGACGACTACTGGCCCAGGGTCCGCGCCGTCCTGCGGAACCACGGCATCCTGCTGATCGCCGACGAGATCGTCACCGCGTTCGGCCGCACCGGCGCGTGGTTCGACTCGGCGCAGCGCGGCATCCAGCCCGACATCATCACCACGGCCAAGGGCATCACCAGTGGGTACATCCCGCTGGGCGCGGTCCTGATGACCGACGAGATCGCGGAGATCCTGTCCGGGCCGGAGAGCTTCTTCCACGGTCACACGTACTTCGGCCACCCGGTGGCCTGTGCCGTGGCGCTGCGCAACATCGACCTGATCCAGGACGAGAACCTGCTCCTCGGCTCACAGAAGATCGGTTCGTGGCTGAGCGCGGCACTTGAGCCGGCCAAGGACCTGCCCTTCGTCGGCGACGTCCGGGTGGTCGGTGCCACGGTCGGCATCGAACTGGTCGCGGACAAGGCCACCAAGGCCACGCTGTCCCACCCGTTCGTGGAGAACATCGTGGACGAGATCCGGCACGCGCACGGCGTCATCGTCCGCCCGTACCCGAACACGATCGTTCTGGCGCCGCCGCTGGTCCTCGACGAGGAACAGGCCTTCCGCGCCGCCGGGGCGATCATCGACGTGCTGTCCCGTGTCAGAGGCGACAACGACCTGGCGCCCCGCTGAGCTGAACACCGGTAGCAGAGCCGAGATCCGGCGACGGGATTCGTTCCCGTCGCCGGATCTCGTGGTGCACCAGAGAATTGTTGAACAATTGATTGATTGAACACAACGACGAGGGCGACACGCAATCGCGTGTCGCCCTCGGGCCGTCTCAGCAGCGGTGTCAGGCCGCCTCGCGCTCCTCCTGCTCGGCGTAGATCTCAGCGACGATGTCGCTCCAGACCACGCCGCGGTAGAGACGGGGCACCGACCCGATCGGCGGCTCGTACTCGGTGAGCTCGTCGCTGTCGGACTGGGTGTTCTCGACTGAAGAGAGAATGCGATCGTTGGTCATTGGCCCGCCTCTTTGCCTTCCTTACCCGATGGACCCGATGTCGCGATGTGAGCGGTCAGCAGTTCAGGCGATCGCCCGGAGGGGCGTGCCGATCTCGTGGTAGCCGCCGCCGTAGAACAGCAGTGCCTGTGGATTGCTCCCCCGGCTGGAGTGCAGCACCTCGCCGAGGAAGATCGAGTGGTCGCCGCCCTCGTACGTGGACACCAGCTTGCACTCCAGCCACGCGAGGCAGCCGGTGAGCAACGGTGATCCGGTGAGCGGCCCGTCCACCCAGTCCACAGCGTCGAACTGGGCCATGCCGCGCGGCCTGCGCCAGTCGGTGAAGTACTTGGCCAGTTCCCGTTGCTCCGCACCGAGAATCGACACCGCGAACGACTGCGCCGCGGTGATGGCCTCGTGCATCCGCGCGGCACGGGACACGCAGCACAGCACCATGGGCGGATCGAGGGACACGGAGGTGAAGGAGTTGGCCGTCATGCCGTGTCCCTCATCGCCGCCCGCGGTGAGCACGACGATGCCGGTCGCGAACTGGGCCATGACCTCGCGGAGCGAGTTCGTCGCCGAAAGCGGCTCATGTCGGTGCCCCGGGGCCGCCGGCTGTTTCGCCGGCGACCGCTTCGAGGATCCGTCGATCCTGATCACACTAGGCTCCCTTGGTCCCGGCGAACACGTTTGCCTGTGCATAGGGGGCAAGGGCCTCGCGTAGCTGCTCGGGAACCCTCGTCGGCGCCGTTGCCATGTTCTCGCCGCGCATGCACGCGATCCGCTGCCGCCCTCGGGCGACCAGGTTCTCGTTGCCGTCGGCTGTCAACTGCACGTAGTCGAAGGAGAACTGGATCTGGGTCTGGGTGAGCTCTTCCAGTTGCATTCGGACCGACAGCTCGTCGAACGCGGTGATCTCGGCGAAGAACTCACACTCGACCTTGAGGGTGAACAGCTTCAGATCGACCCGGACCTCTTCCAGGACGCTCGGCGCCTTCTCCTTGAGGAACATCTCCCGGCACCGGCCCTGCCAACGCAGGTAGTTGACGTAGTACACGTTGCCAACCAGGTTGGTCTCTTCGAAGCCGACCGTGTGCCGCAGTTCGTAGTAGGCCGACATTGTCAGTTCTCCTCTCCCGCGAGAACAGCGAAGACCACCGGCTGGGGCTGCCCGTTGACCGTCGTCGCCCACGTCGCGATCCGTGCCTCACCGCTGGACAGCACTGCCCAGCCGTCGGCGTGTACGCGGTGCACGGCAAGCGCCTGTGTCATGGCGCCGGTCTTGCGGACGCACTCCAGGGCGCACCACACCCTCGTGCTCGACACCGTCGGCGACTCACCGGTCTCGGCGGCCAGCAGTTCGCTCAGCGCCAGCAGGTCCGGGCCGAGCAGCCCCGACCAGTCCTGTGCCTCGCGTTCCACCGCCGTCTCGACATCACAGGTGAGCGAGCCCGAGCCGACCACTGCCAGCGTCAGATCGGCCTTGTGCGAGGCGGAAACCTGTAGACCGTCGCTGACACCTGCCAGTTCCGGCTTGCCGTCCGGGCGGTAGTGCACCCCGGCCGGTCCGCCGATCGCCCTGCTGGCGGCGAGTTCGGTCTGCGCCCGACGCTCGGCGATGGTCGCCGCGCCGTCGTACGGGTCGGGTTCGACGACGACGGTCCTGCTGCCGCCGAGCACCCGCTCCAGCGAACGCTCCAGGTAGGAGCTGAGCATCGATGGCACCCACGGACCGGCCCCGTCACGCTTGCGGACCGCCCGCAGGGTCAGGCCCTCCCAGCGCTCCACCAGGACACCTTCCGGCGAGAGCACGTCGATGTCGTACGTGTAGCTGTCCCCGTCCTGGAACCGCTCGCGGGCGTCCAGCACGACGTACTCGGCGTCCAACTCGGCCGCGTTGGTCAGGTACAGCTTCTCGATGCCCTGCGGCAGCAGGGTCGCGTCCGGCACGCAGCACTGGATCGCGTGCATCATCGCGTCCCTGGTGCCCGGGTCGGCCAGGATCTGCTCCTGCGGCAGGAAGGGCGCGAACCAGTTCACCTCGGCACCGGTGGAGATCTCGGCGATCGCACGGCGGGCACTTGCCTGCCGGTACGCGGTCAGCCGCTGGAACCGCTTGCCCTGGAACAGCACCCCGCCGTACAGCTCGGTCACCGGGTCGACCGGCACCACGGGCAGGCCAGGTCCTGTCGACTGGACCTCGGTGGAGAGGTCCGGCCGGGGGAACCGCAGCCGTGCCTTGAAGTGGTCTGCGCTGAAGCCGGTCTCCGCGCTGCGCAGCACCACGTCGACCGTCTCGCCGTCGCGGGCCAGGGCGGCCACCCGGATCGTGGTGGAACCGTTGACCGGCACCACGATCGGCCGCAGGAACTCGACGCCCTCCAGCAGCGGCGGCCCGGTGATGCCCGTGACCGCGGCGGCGACCTGGGTCATCGCCTCCATGCCCATCACGGCTGGGAACAGCAGGTCACCGTCGAGCAGGTGGTCGGACAGGTACGGGTCGCTGCCCGAGGACAGGTCCGCCTCGGTGATCAGCTCGATGCCCGGGTAGTGCACGATCGCCCGGTCCACGAACCGTGCCAGCGGCAGTTCCTTCTTGGCCACCGGCAGCGTCGGCAGGCCGGAGGTCCGGCCGCAGAGCACCATGACCGGCGGGGCAGCCGGGTCGGACAGCACCCGGAGCAGCATGTCGATACCGGCCTCGGTGGAGATGGGGGTGATGCCCTCGCGCATCAACGCGCTGACCACACCCAGCTTCTCGCCCATGCCGGCACCGGACCAGACCGACCACTCCATCGCGAGCACCTTGGCGGCAGGGTGGTCCTGGCCGAAGCGCACGGTCAGCTCGGTCATCCAGTCGTTCGCGGTGGCGTAGTGCGCCTCACCACGCAGCCCGGCCCGGCCGATGATGCTGCCGAACGTGATCAGCACCTTGATCCGGTCGGCGTCCACCGAGGACAGCACGGCCTTCAGGCCGTCGATCTTCGGTGCCAGGGTGGAGCGGAAGCCGGACTCGGTCAGGCTGAACAGCGCGGCCGGGTCGTTGCGCCCCGCACCGTGCAGGACGCCGGTGACGGTGCCGAGGTCGGCCTCGAAGCGGCGGACCGCCTCGCCGATCTGCTCGGCCGATGTCACGTCGGCCCGCTCGTAGCGGAAGCGGATACCGGCCGCCGTCATGCGTTCCAGGTTCTCGGCCAGTTCGGTGTCCTCGGCCGGGTCACTGCGGCCCAGCAGCGCGAGCGAGGCCTCGGTGTCCTTGGCGATCGCCATGGCGCACTCGGCCGTGATGCCCTTGCCGCCACCGGTGACCAGCAGTACGTCGCCCGCTGCCAGCGGGGACGACGGCGGGCCGACCTGCTCGGGCAGCGAGGAGAGCACCGGCACCCTGCGGGTGCCGTCCGCGTCGTAGCGGACCTCTGCGAAGTCCGTCGTCGCGGCGACCTCGGCGACCACCAGTCGGACAGCGCTCTGGATGCCGTCCTCGGTGGCCGGTGCGACGTCGGCCAGGTCGATGATCGTGGTCTTGGCCGACGGGTCCTCGAGGCGCAGCGTCTTCGCCAGGCCGGAGGCACCGAGGCCGTGCTGCACCACGACGAACCGGGTGCCGTTCGGCGCGCCGACGACCAGCCGGCCCGCGTCCAGGAACAACCCGACGTGGCTCTCGTCGCTGTCCGCCGGCAGGCAGAGCAGCACACCGTCACCGATGCCGGCACCGGACAGCGCGGCCCGCAGCGGTTCGGCCAGCGGATGTCCTGCCGGCGCGAAGACCGACCAGGTGTTGGACGTGCCACCGGTGCGAATGTCCACACCGGATGCCCGACGGGCCGGGACGTAGTCGACCGCGAACGGGCGCACCCAGGGAGCGACACCGTTGACCTCGTGGCTGTCGGTGTCCTTGTCCTGGGCCGTCTCGTCCAGTTCGTCGATCATGTCGGCCAGTTCGCCGAGACACACCGTGGCGAAGTTGGGCATCCCGTGCATCGCCGGGCGGCCCTGCGTCCTGGTGACGTCGTTGACGATCTGGCCCACCGTGATCGAGCTCAGGTGCAGGTCGTCCAGCGGGTGCGTGTCCGCGGTGACCGCGTCCAGCGGCAGTTCGACGCGCTCCGCCATCAGCGTGCGCAGCAGGTCGAGGGTTGCCGTCTCGCCGGGGGTTGCCGCGACCGCAGAGGTACGAGGGGTGGCGCCCTCTGCGGTCGCGGCGGTGTCGCCATGAGCGTCGTCACGACCATGGGCGAGGTCAGCGTCGATGGCGGGCGCCGCTTCACACGGGCTGGCCAGGAACGAGAACTCGGCGTCCAGGGCCAGCGGCCGGACCAGGCGGTCGGCGAACAGGCCTTCGACGTCGACAGGGGCACCCAGGGTGAACGCGGCACCGACCACCTTGAGCAGGCCGGTCAGCGACTTGTGATCCGTGTCGATCGCCAGCACCGGAGTGTCCGGCGAGATCTCGGCGAACAGGCTGGACAGCACCCGACCGGGGCCGACCTCGATCACCAGGTCACTCTTCTCGGCGACCTTCGACGCTGCCTCACGGAACCGGACCGGCTGCACGATCTGGTCGCGCAGCAGTTCGGGCAGGTTCTCGGCGGCGTGCAGGACGTCACCGGTCAGGGTGGAGACCACCGGGCGGTGCAGCCGGGCGAAGTCGAACTCGCCGAGCTGTTCCGTCATCGCGGCCGCGGCCGGCTCGACCAACGGCGAGTGGAACGCGTGCGACACGTTGATCCGGGTCGCGTTCAGGCCCTTGCCGCGCGCCCTGGCACACACCCGTTCCACGGCCTCGACGGGTCCGGAGATCACCGTCTGCTGTGGAGCGTTGTAGCCTGCGATGACCACGTCCTCGCCCTGCAGCAGGGTTTCGGTCTCGCTCGGGCTGGCGCCCAGCCCAGCCATCGTGCCGTTGCCCTGGCTCGCGGTGGACATCACCTTGCCCCGGACGGCGGCCAGCCGCAGCACCTGCTGCTCGTCCAGCGCGCCACCCCAGTGCAGGGCGGTCAGTTCACCCAGGCTGTGCCCGGTCGCGATGTCGGCCTCGATGCCCAGGTCACGCAGCACCCGGAGGGCGGCCAGCGAACCGGTCACGATGCGCGGCTGGGCCACCTCGGTGGCGACCTGGTCGCCGCCGGTGGGCAGGCCCGAGATGCGGTGCACGTCCTCGGCCGCGGCGAACCGCCTGCGGACCGCGCCGACCGCGCCACGGCCGGAACCCTGGCCGGGGAACAGGTAGCCGATCGTCGGGGCGGTCGCCCTGTTGTCCACGAAGATGCCCTCGGTGGCCGAGAACACCGTCTTCGCGCCGCTGCCCAGCAGGTCGAGCAGGTGGCTGAGCTTGCGGTGCGCGTCATCCGGCGTCGTCGCGACGACGGCGGCCCGCACCGGCTTGCCGGACAGGCTGCCGGCCAGCGTGCCGGCCAGGTCGGTCAGTTCGGCCATGGCGAGCTTCTCGACCAGGTCGAGCAGGCCGACGATGCGCTCACGCAGTTCGGCGGTGTCGTTGGCGTCCAGGAACAGCAGTTCGGCGTCCTGCCGGCCGGCCACCAGGGTCTTCGTGTGCTCGTCGATCTCCTCGCGGCGCTCGGCCGAGGGCGTGCCCTCCAGCGCGATGTGCGAGTTGATGCCACCGAAGCCCATCGCGGACACACCGGCCCGGATGGTCTGGTCCTCCGGCCACAGCCCCGCGTCGTTGGGCACGGCCATCATGGCCGTGTCCTCCAGCAGCAACGGGTGCGGGTCCTTGTGGCCGGTGGCCGGCGGGATCACCTGGTGGTAGATGGACAGCGCGGCCTTGATCAGGCCAGCGACGCCCGCGGCTGCCTTGGTGTGGCCGATGTTGGCCTTCACCGTGCTCAGCTTGGCCGGCTTGGCCGTCGGGTCGGCGAGTCGGCGGGCCGTGGACAGCGCCTCGATCTCGGTGGCGTCGCCCAGCGCGGTGCCGGTGCCGTGGCCCTCGAAGTAGGAGACCGTCTCGATGCCGTAGCCGGCGCGGCCGTAGGCACGCTCGATGGCCAGCCGGTGACCGGCGGCCTCCGGTCGGGTGATGCCGCCCTTGCCGTCCGAGGACACGCCCCAGCCGGTGATGGACGCGTAGATCCGGGCGCCCCTGGCGATGGCGTCCTCCTCGCGCATCAGCACCAGCACGCCGGAGCCCTCACCGGGCCAGAAGCCGTTGGAGTCCTTGTCGTAGACCTTCATCTCGCCCTTGGCCAGGGCGCCGGTCTTGGCGAAGCCGATCACCTCGAACGGGTCGATCGACAGGTCGACACCACCCGCGAGGGCGACGTCGATGTCGTGCTCGGTCAGCGCGTTCGCCGCGGTGACGATGGACAGCAGCGACGAGGAGCACGCGCCGTCCACGGTGAAGCCGCCGCCTGCGAAGTCGAAGTAGTTGCAGATCCGGCCCGCGATGGTGTTCGCCAGGCCACCGGCCAGCGAGTCCTCGTTGATGGCGGGGAAGGGCTCCTTGTACTGCACTTCGAGGTCGGCGAGGAAGTTGCTGGTCTCGTCGTCGGACCAGCCCTTCTCGGCCAGCGCGGCGGCGACCGTGCGACGCACGTACGGCCAGCGCAGCCGCATGATGTTGGCCCGGGAGAACTCACCGGTCAGGCTGTTGCCCAGGACGACGCCGGTGGTCCGCTTCGGCAGGCCCTCGCCCTCCGGGAAGCCCGCGTCGGCCAGTGCCCGTGCCGCGACCTCCAGCGCCAGCCAGTGCGTCAGGTCGGTCGACCGGTAGGTGCTGCCGGCGATCTTGTAGCCGACCCGGTCGAACTCGTAGTCCCGCAGCACGGCGGCCTTGCTGGCGTAGAAGCGGTCCGGCGCCTTCGGGTCGGCCGAGAAGTAGTCGTCGTGGTTCATCCGCTCGTCGGGGAGGCGGCGGAAGGCACGACGTCCCGCCAGCACGTTCTCCCAGAGCTCGTCCGGCGAACTGGCGTCCGGATAGCGAAGGCCAATGCCAACGATCGAAATTCGCGCGCTCATGCCACCGTGCTCCAATATGTCGGCTCGATACCTGGCCCAACCACGACATCGCCGTACCCAGAATTGATGTAGTCCACGGAGTACCTTCCATCGTGCCGACGTTTACCGATCCACAGAACGGCGCCTTCCGATTATTTCGTGCGCGATGCGAGTTATTCCACGATTCGCGTCGCGTGGTGCGTCCAGCATGCACCAACCGCCATGAGCTGCGCTTCTCCGAGTATGCCGGGTCAGCTTCTTCCATTTTGCCCCTGGCGGAAGGGCACCTAGAATGGGCCGACAGTGGCTGCCGTGCACAACCTCGTTGGCGTGCACGGCGCCGCCGCTGGCCCCGATCATGAGCCGCTTCGCCGTTACTCGTCGAGCCAGGCATTCTCGTTGTGTTCCCGGTCTGACTTCGTCACGGCTTCTATCTGACAAATTCATGGTCTCTCGGATACACGTCTACCGTCTTCTCCTGATTCGCGGTGCCCGTCCGATATCGTGCTATCGGGTTCAGGCGGCCTTCGGCAGTGCGTGCAGCGTGCGCACGGCATCGCCGCGGACGGCGGAGATGCCGGACGCCAGCGTGATCGCGATCGGCGGGTCGGCAGGCTGCCTGGTGCGCATCTGGATGTTCACCGTGACGGTCTCGTCGTGCGTGACGGTGATCGGTGTCCGCACGGTGCCGACGGTGAAGTCCCGGTCCTCGACGCACTCGGCGGCCGCGATCACCGTCCAGGTGCCCGGCGGGATGTTGTTGATGATCAGGTCACTGGACCCGGTGTGCTTGAACGCAGTGAAGGCAACCGGGCCGCACTGCGGGACCGGGTCGCCGAACACCCCGACCAACGTCTGCCACGTCCGCTCGTCCGGCATCTCCAACTGCCCGATCAGCGCGCCGCCCTGCTGCTGCGGCCGGGCGCAGTCGATGCCGGCGGCGGCCAGGGCGTCGAGCGACGGGATGCGTTGGAACGTCGGCGACAGCGCGATCAGCAGGTTCGCCACCTCAGGATCGCGGTACTGCGTCGGCGTCATGCCGACAGCGCGGGTGAACCGGCTGGTGAACGTCCCGACGCTGCTGTAGCCGACGCTGCACACGATGTCGGACACCGTGAGCGACGTGGTCAGCAGCAACCGCTTGGCCTCGAACAGGCGCACGGCCGTCAGGTACCGCCCTGGCGTCACGCCGGTGATCCTGGCGAACATCCGGGAGAAGTGGAACGGGCTGACGTACACCTCGGCGGCAAGTTCGTTGAGGGTAATCGGTCCGTCGTACCGAGCGTGGATCGATGAAATCGCCTTCTCGACGGCCATCAGCATGGGGACTCCTCATCAACGTCTTGCTGGCCAGACGTGACCGGCCTCGCAGCTCACCTGTGGCGGGTTGACCGCGCTGGCGACCCGCACGGTCGCGAACACGGTTCGATCGCAGCCGGGCCGAGGACACGTGCCGAATTCAATGCGTCGCATCGGATTCGGATGACAGATGTCAGAAATGTCCTTGGCAACCGCGGCCACAATGTCCGTCGGGTGATCCGCATCCGGAGAGGGCTTGTGCAGCTCCAACACATCATGGTTCGCTGCCATCGCTCCCCCATGCCTTCGCCCGTGGTCGCGGTCGGCGCAGGCGCGCCCCGTGACGCCAGCATGAGTACGCCGGCTCGAAACGAGGTCGAAGAGGGGTCGAGAACCCAGCAACACCCCCGTTGACCAGGGGCTGCTGTGTCGGCGTCCAGGTCGGAACGCCTCAGCGAGGGTGCTCCCGCTGCTTCCGGCCCCGGTGTCGGGGGCGGGTTATGGATCTCCATCCTGGCCACTGGCGATCACCACGGCCAGTGCCGCAGTCACTGCTCATCTATGTATTCGTCATGGCGGCACCTGATCAATGCATTGAGGGCTGGTGGCGCTGTCACTGCCCTTCACGCGATTGTTCTGTCATGGTTTGGCGTGCGGAGAACCGACTCGGGCACAGGGGAGGCGCTGGTTATGCGGTCCGAACTGGCGGCCTGGGGTGCGCCCGAGCCCGCGGCGGGGAGTCGGTACGACGACGAGCCCGACGAAGGGGTCACGTTCACCCTGCTGGGGCCGCTCGAAGTGGTGAAGGACGGCGTCAACTACGCGCCGTCCGCGCCGAAGATCCTGCAACTGCTCGCGATGCTGCTGATGCGGCCGGGCAAAGTGGTGCAGATCGACTCGATCATCCAGGAGCTGTGGGCCGACGACCCGCCGCGCAGCGTGCGCACGACCATGCAGACCTACGTGTACCAGCTGCGCAAGTGCATCGAGCGCAACGGCCTGGCGCCGGACGGCGACGAGTTGCTGGTCACCAGGGCGCCCGGCTACCTGTTCAAGGTCGACCCGGCGCAGATCGACGTGACCCTGTTCCAGCGGCTGTGCCAGCAGGGCCGCGAGTCGATGACCGCGCGCCGCTTCGCCGACGCGGCGACGTCGTTCCGGTCGGCGCTGGCGCTGTGGACCGGTGCCCCGCTGGCCAACGTGAACTGCGGCTCGCTGCTCTCCGCGTACGCGGTGGACCTGCAGGAACAGATGCGCGCGGCGCAGCAGCTGCGGATCCAGGCGGAGATCGAGGGTGGCAACCACCGCGAACTGATCGGTGAGCTCAAGTTCCTGGTCAGCACGAACCCGTTGGACGAAGGCCTGCACGGTCAGCTGATACAGGTGCTCAGCCGCAGCGGCAGGCGATCCGACGCGATGGCCATCTACCGCCAGCTGCGCTCCCGGCTGCACGCCGAACTCGGCGTCGAGCCGTGCGACGAGCTACAGCTGCTGCATCACGGCCTGCTCTCGGTCGGCGAAGCCTGACACGTCCGTTGTGGGGCAAATGTAGCTCCATGCACGATAACGCTGGGTAATCGCGACATACGGCAATAAACCGATCGGATCGCACCCGGTTAGCCGTGGTCATCTCACCGTTACATCAACGGCTTGCGCGATCGGGCGGTTCACACACAGGTAACACCACCGAAAGTATCCGTTCTCGACCTTACCGATCGGTCACTCCCCACGTACGCACCAATTCGCCTCACCACATCGGGGGCTTGGCTCACGTACCGACATACGGCAATGCTGGACACACAGCACCGAGCGCAAACATCGACAGTCGGCGAAACACGCCGGGATGGGATCGTCCTGGAATGACGGATCTCTACGAGGAATATTGTCACGCCGACCCTGTGTTCTTCGATTCCCAAGCGCGGGAGAACAACGGCGACGGACATTTCCGGGACATCCTGCCATCCACTCCGGACAACTGGTCCACTGTCGACATGGACACCTGGCACATCCTGCAGCCGCACGGGATTTCCTTGCCCCAGCAGGGATGGAAGGTCCATGTGTCGAGCGGGATGGACAACGCGGAGTCGGTGCTGCGCGAGGTCTACGACTACTGTGTGGACGCCCGGTTACCCTTCAAGTACCTGCGCAGTCGTAATGTCCTGCTCGCCCGGAACTCAAAATATGCTCCGCGTGGCGCGAGCGGCAAGCTCGTCACCATATACCCCTGCGACGACGAACAACTGGCCAGGGTACTGATCGAACTCGGCGCGATACTGGACGGCGAAAAAGGCCCCTACGTGCTCAGCGACCTGCGCATCGGCGACGGCCCGCTGTACGTACGGTACGGCGGCTTTCTGGAACGTCTGACCATCACCGAGGACGGCGCGCTGGTCCCGGCGATCCAGCGGCCGGACGGTTCGTTGGTGCCGGACGAACGCCGACCGAAGTTCCACATCCCGGACTGGGTTACCCCACCCGAGGTACTCGCGCCCCACCTGGCTGCCCGGGCAGCACGCACCGGCGGTGACTTTCCGTACCAGGTCACGGGTGCGCTGCACTTCTCCAACGGCGGCGGCGTCTACGTGGCCAACCGGCACGACGACGGCACCGAGGTGATCCTCAAGGAGGCACGGCCGCTGGCCGGCCTGGACCGCGAGGGCACCGACGCCGTCACCCGGCTGACCAGGGAGTGGCACACCCTGCGCAGGCTGGCCGACATCCCCGGCATCCCGGCCGCGTACCGCCACTTCACCAACTGGGAGCACCACTTCCTTGCCATGCAACGGATGCCGGGCATCCCGCTGGGCAGGTGGCTGGCTGTGCACTACCCGCTGAGCCGGCACGACACGCCGGACGCCGAACTGGCCGACTACACGAAGCGGGCGCTGCACGTACTGGCGCAGGTGGAGCGGCTGATCGCCGAGGTGCACGGGCGTGGCGTCGTGTTCGGCGACCTGCACGACAAGAACCTGCTGGTGGACGAGAACGACTCGGTGTCGCTGATCGACTTCGAGTTGGCGTTCGACGTGACCGAGCAGACCCGGCCGGCGCTGGGCGCACCCGGTTTCGCCGCGCCGAGCGACCGCGCCGGCTTCGACATCGACGACTACGCGCTGGCCGCGCTGGCCCTGTGGCTGTTCCTGCCGCTGAACGTGGTGCTCGGCCTGGACCGGGGCAAACTGGCAGGCTACCTGGACCTGATCGGCGAGCGCTTCGGGCTGCCGGACGAGTACCTCACCCGGATCAGCGAACACCTGATGCCCAGGACCCGGCGGGTGACGGCCACCGTGTGGCCGACCGAGGCGGCCGATGGGCGGCACCCGAGGACCGACTGGCCCGCGGTGCGTGAGTCGATCGCGGGCGCCATCGTCGGCTCGGCGACCCCGGAGCGGACCGACCGGCTGTTCCCGGGTGACATCGACACGTTCGCGTTCGGCGGTGCCTGCTTCGAGTGCGGCGCGGCGGGCGTGCTGTACGCGCTGGCCAACTGCGGCGCGGCCAGATCCGAGCGGTTCGAGCGGTGGCTGGTCGAGTCGGTGCGCCGCGAACCTCCCAAACGAGCCGGTTTCTACGACGGTGCCCACGGCGTGGCCCACGTGCTGGCCGGGTTCGGGTATCGCGAACTGGCAGGAGATCTGGTGGCCGAGTACGCACCGCTCGTGCCCACGATCACCGACCACGGACTGCGCGGCGGGCTGTCCGGCATCGGCCTGAATCTGTTGTATCTGGCCGAAGCCTGGCGGGACAGCTCGCTGCGCGACCAAGCCGTCGTCATCGGCGACCGGCTGGTCGACGCACTCGGTTCGGCCCGGGCGCCGGGCAGGCGGGCTCGGGCCGGCCTGCTCTACGGCTGGTCGGGACCGGCCCTGCTGTTCACCCACCTCTACCGGCAGACCGGCGACGGGACCTGGCTGGACAACGCCGATCGCGCGCTGCTACGCGACCTGGTCGAGTGCGCGTCGATCGCGGACGGCTCGCTCCAGGTGCAGGACGGCGAACTGCGCACACTGCCCTACCTGGGCGTCGGCAGTGCCGGCATCTCGGTCGCCATCGACGAACTGGCCACACACCGGCCGGACGCCGAATGCACGGCCCAGGTGGCCGATCTGCGGCGCGCGCTGCTCGGCGAGTTCGTCATCCAGCCGGGTCTGCTGTACGGCCGGGCCGGACTGATCAGCGCACTGGACATCGCGCGAAGCCGCACGCCCGATACCGCGCTGACCGCGGCACGCGATCGGCACCTCGCACGACTGGCCTGGCACGCGGTGTCCTACCGCGGTCAGCTTGCCTTTCCCGGCAACAGACTGCTCCGGCTGTCCATGGATCTGGGCACCGGCGGGGCGGGCGTGCTGCTGGCCACCAGCGGGGCGGTACTGCCCTTCCTCACCCGCGCTGACGAGTCGGCGACGACCCGGGAGCGCGCCACGGCCGTGAGTCTCGCGGCCCCCTGATCGCCGGTCTTCGATGGACCGG
>DASXYT010000172.1:0-7919 GCA_036502345.1 Pseudonocardiaceae bacterium
CCCGGCTGCCCGGCCGCTACCAGTACGTGGCGCTGGTGCCGCAGTGGGACCTGCTGGACATGCTTGCCCAGGCAGGCAAGGCGGAACCCGGATTCCACCTGCGGATGAACACCGAAGCCACCGGCACGCTCACCGAACGCGGCCAGGTGGTCGGCGTCAGCTACCGCACAGCGGACGGGCAGACCGGCGAACTGCGTGCCGACCTCACCGTGGCGGCGGACGGCCGCTGGTCGGCGGTCCGGCGCTCGGCAGGCCTGGTGCCGCGCGAGTTCCCGGTGCCCATCGACGCCTGGTGGTTCCGGCTCCCCCGCCGCGCCGACGACACCGGCATGGGCCTGACCGCCTGGGCCAACGGCAGGGAGTTCGCGCTGACGATCAACAGGACCGACTACTTCCAGATCGCCTACCTGGCCGAGAAGGGTCTCGACCCCACACTCCGTGCCGAGGGCGTCGAGCGGTTCCGGGCCAGGATCGCCCGCCTGCTGCCACAACTGGCCGACCGGGTGGACCACATCGAGAACATGACCGACGTCAAGCACCTGGACGTCCGGCTGAACCGGCTGCGCTCCTGGTACACGGGCGGCCTGCTGTGCATCGGCGACGCGGCACACGCGATGTCCCCGGTCGGCGGTGTCGGCATCAACCTGGCCGTCCAGGATGCCGTGGCCACTGCCCGACTGCTGGCCGGTCCGCTGCGCGGCCACACCCTGCGCACCGCCGATCTGGCCAGGGTGCAGCGCCGCCGCCACCTGCCCACGGTGGCGGTCCAGACCGTGCAACGGATGCTGCACAGGGTGGTCTTCCAGCCGCTGGTCAAGGGCGACCGACTGGGCATGCCGTCCGCGCTGAGCACGATGCTGCGCAGGGTGCCGGCACTGCGGTTCGTACCGGGTTACCTGATCGGCATCGGGTTCCGCCCGGAACGCGCCCCGGAATTCGCCTGCCGGTCTAGCGATTGACCACCGGATTGGTCAGCGTGCCGATGCCGTCGATGGTCACCGAGACGGACTGACCGTCCTTCATCGGAGCCACGCCTGCCGGCGTACCGGTCAGGATCACGTCACCGGGCAGCAGCGTCATCACCGTGGTGACCCACTCCACCAGCCTGCCGATCCCGTGGATCAGCAGGGACGTGCGGGAGTCCTGCTTGACCTCGCCGTCCAGTTCGGTGCGCAGCCGGATGTCCGACGCGTCGATCGCCGTCTCGATCCACGGGCCGAGCGGGCAGAACGTGTCGTAGCCCTTGGCCCTGGTCCACTGACCGTCGGTCTTCTGCTGGTCCCGCGCCGTGACGTCGTTGGCGATCGTGTAGCCCATCAGCACGCTGTTCGCCTTGGCTGCCGGCACGTCCTTGCACGGCGTGCCGATCACCAGGGCGAGTTCGCCTTCGAAGTCCACCCTGGTCGAGCTGGGCGGCAGCTTGATCGCGGCGTTCGGCCCGATCACCGACGTGGACGGCTTCAGGAAGATGATCGGGTCGGCGGGGACCTCGTTGCCCAGTTCCTTGGCGTGGTCGGCGTAGTTCCTGCCGATGCAGACCACCTTGGACGGCAGGATCGGCGCCAACAGCCGGACGTCGGCCAGTGGCCAGCGCCTGCCGGTGTACTGGGGCGTGCCGAAGGGGTGTTCGGCGATCTCCACTGCGGTCAGAGCCGTCGGATCGGTTCCGTCGCCGTCGATCGAGACGAAGGCCACGCCGTCCGGATGAGCGATTCGAGCGATGCGCACCCGACCACCATAACCAGCGTCAGGTCGCGACCATCTCCCGGAGTGGCACGAAGTCCGGCCAGATCAGCCGGATGTCCCTGCCCATCCCGAACAGCTCGGCCGCCTGCTGGGCGCTGGAGAAGTACCCGATGGACCGCTCACCGGGCAGGTAGAGCACTGCCTGGTCGGCGAACGACATACCCCACGCGGCCACCTCCGCCCTGCGCCAGCCCTTGGCCACGGCGCACAGCGCGAACACGCGGGGTGCGTCCCTGGTGGCGAAGTGCCGCAACAGGTCGTCCAGCGCGCGTTCGTCCGGAATGCGCAGTGGGTTCGCCGGACCGTCCTCGCTGTCGAAATCCGTGTTGTTTTCAGCCACGAGCCAAGGGAAGCACAGCGCACCCCGCGCAGGCACCAACCAGCACGGACAATCGCCGCATCGAGATCGACTTTGTCGTCAGGACAAGGAAATCCGCTAGGCGCAGGCGTCCCGCAGGGCGTTGAACCGGGCCTGCTCCTGCGCGGCCCACGCCTGCAGCTTGGCACCGCTCCACTCGTGCCCGCTGACCTCACCGGCCTTGCCGGCCGCGGCCCGCAGCGCCGAGGACAGCGACTGGTCCTGCGTCTGCGTGGCCAGCGTGTTCAGCACGTCGGCGGCGTCGTGCGCCTGCCTGGCCTTGCGCTTGGCGTCGTCGCCGACCTCGGAGACGGCGACGACGCCGAGCGCCTTGCCACAGATGTAGGACTTGGACGACGTGACCGAGCCGACCGGGTCGGAACCGCAACCAGCCAGCACGAACGCGCCAACGACGAAGGTCGACACGGCGACCACGAACCTGATAGACATGACTGCCCCCCCGGTAGTCCACTGCCAGGCTACCGGAGCGCCGGCTCAGCCGACCGCTGCTGTACGCACCCGCATGGCCTTGTGCACCAGCGCGTCGCACATCGCCAGCCAGCTGGCCTCGACGATGTTGCCGTGCACGCCCACCGTGGTCCACTCGCGTTCGCCGTCGGTCGACTCGACCAGCACCCTGGTCACCGCGTCCGTGCCGTGCGAGTTCGTCAGGATGCGGACCTTGTAGTCGGCCAGGCTGACACTGTCCATCCAGGACAAATGGGGCCGTAGCGCCTCCCGCAGCGCCGCGTCCAGCGCGTGCACCGGCCCGTTGCCCTCGGACGTGGCGATCACCCGCTGCCCGGCCACCCTGACCTTCACGGTGGCCTCGGACACGACGTCACCGTTGGCGGCGTGGTCCAGGATGACCCGGTAGCTCTCCAACGTGAACGGCGCGTGGTCGGCCTGGTCGGTGTCGTCGAGTTCGTTGCGCAGCAACAGTTCCAGCGATGCGTCGGCCGCCTCGAACGACCAGCCGCCCGCTTCCAGGTCCTTGACCTTGCGCACCGCGCTGGTCAGCACCTCGGGCCGGCCGGCCAGGTCCACACCGAGCTCACGTCCCTTGAGCTCGATGCTCGCCCGACCGGCCATCTCGGTGACCAGCACCCGCATGCCGTTGCCGACGGTGACCGGATCGATGTGGTTGTACAGCTCCGGGTCCACCTTGATCGCGCTCGCGTGCAACCCCGCCTTGTGGGCGAAGGCCGACTGCCCGACATACGCCTGGTGGGCGTTCGGGGCGATGTTCGCGATCTCGGCAAGTGCATGGGAGACGCGGGACAGCTCGGCCAGCGAACCGTGCGGTAGCACCGGCATGCCGAGCTTGGTCACCAGGTTCCCGAGTACCGCGAACAGGTCGGCGTTGCCGGCCCGCTCGCCGTAGCCGTTCGCGGTGCACTGCACGTGCGTTGCACCCGCGCGCACCGCCGCCACCGAGTTGGCCACCGCGCACGCCGTGTCGTCCTGACAGTGGATGCCGAGGCGGAAACCGGTGCGCGCGGCCACGTCGGCCACTGTCTCGGCAAGCCCCATCGGCAGTTGCCCGCCGTTGGTGTCACACAGCACGACCACGTCGGCGCCACCGTCCACGGCGGACGAGAGCACCCGCAGCGCGCAGTCGGGGTCGAAGGCGTAGCCGTCGAAGAAGTGCTCGGCGTCCAGGAACACCCTGCGTCCGTTGGCCACCAGGTGCCGCACGGTGTCGTGCACCATCGCGCAGGCCTCGTCGACGTCGGTGCGCAGCGCCAGTTCGATGTGCCGCCGGTCGGACTTGGCGACCAGCGTGACCACCGGCGCCTGCGCGTCGAGCAGGGCCTGCACCTGCGGATCGTCCTGCACCTTGACGCCCGCCCTGCGCGTCGAGCCGAACGCGACCAGTGCCGCGTGCTTCAAGGTCAGTTCGCCTGCCGCGGCCCTGGCGAAGAACTCCGTGTCGGTGGGCAGCGCACCGGGCCAGCCGCCCTCGATGAAGCCGACGCCCAGTCCGTCCAGCAGCCTGGCCACGGCCAGCTTGTCGGTGGCCGAGTAGGTGATGCCCTCCCGCTGGGCACCGTCGCGCAGGGTCGTGTCGTAGACGTGGAAGGCGTCCCCGAGTGGGGTGTCGGCGGGGCTGGTGCGGGTCACGGAACTCTCCTGTCAGGAAATGTCGCAGCATGTCTCGGATGCGAAAGCACCGACAGCGCAAACAAAAAGACCCCCCGTGAACACGGGAGGTCTGCGCGCCGGGTGCTGTGTCAGTCAGCTACTCGGCGCGCTCGATGATAATGATCACCGCAAGATGAGCCACGTCAGCGATAGTGCCACACGTCATGACAGCGAGTCCAACTTTCGGGCGATGCCTCCCGGATCGTGAGACCCACGATCCGGGAGGCAGTCACGCGATTACAGCCCGCTACGCGCCTGGGTGGACGCGTTCGACGACACCAGCGCCGCCAGCCGGTCACCGATCGACTCGGTGGCACCAGGATTCGCGTGGTCCCTGGTGGCCAGGTCGAACGCCACCGACGCCTCGATCCGCCGGGCCGCCTCATGCTGTCCGAGGTGGTCCAACATCATCGAGACCGACAGCACCGCCGCGGTCGGGTCGGCGAGCCTGCGCCCACTGATGTCCGGCGCGCTGCCGTGCACCGGCTCGAACATGCTCGGATTGCGGCGGGTCACGTCCAGGTTGCCGCTGGCGGCCAGGCCGATGCCACCGGTGACGGCGGCGGCCAGGTCGGTCAGGATGTCGCCGAACAGGTTGTCGGTGACCACGACGTCGAACCGGGTCGGGTTGGTGACCATGTGGATGGTCGCCGCGTCCACGTGTTGGTAGGACACCGTCACCTCGGGGTGCTGGAGCGAGACCTCCTCCACCACCCGCGACCACAGCGAACCGGCGTGCGTGAGCACGTTGGTCTTGTGCACCAGGGTCAGGTGCTTGCGCGGCCGGGCGCTGGCCCGGGCGAACGCGTCCCGCACCACCCGCTCGATACCGAACGCCGTGTTGACGCTGACCTCGGTGGCGATCTCGTGCGGGGTGTCCTTGCGCAGCAGGCCACCGTTGCCCGCGTACGGACCCTCGGTGCCCTCACGCACGATCACCATGTCGATCTCGCCAGGGTCGGCCAACGGGCTACGCACACCCGGGTACAGCTTGGCCGGCCGCAGGTTCACGTGATGGTCCAGCTCGAACCGCAGGCGCAGCAGCAGACCGCGCTCCAGAATGCCGCTGGGAACCGAAGGGTCGCCGACCGCACCGAGCAGGATCGCGTCGTGCTGGCGCAGCTCGCTCAGGACCGATTCGGGCAGCAACTCCCCGGTCGCGTGCCAGCGGGCAGCACCGAGGTCGTAGTTCGTGGTCTCGGCGTTCGGAGCGACCTCGCCGAGAACCTTGAGTGCCTCACCGATCACCTCGGGCCCGATCCCATCTCCTGGGATCACCGCGAGCCGCATGTACACCTCCGGAGTATCGGTCCCGTAGCGGGACCCCTCAATCTCGCAAGGTTACCGGCCAAATGACAGCTCATCCCACCGGAGGGTTGATTTACCGTCCATATCTCCCGTACTGCGGGACACCCACACGGGTTAATCGTCACTCGAAGGGACCAAAGTGGGCGGTCGTCGAACCGCCACGGCCCCGAACGCGGAGGGCGTTCGGGGCCGTGGCGGCGGAATGTGCTGCGGTCACTCGAAGGAGATCGACCGTGCCAGGCGGGCTCCGACGGCGGCACCGGTCGGGTCCAGCACCTCGCTGGTCACCTGACGGTCCACGCGCAGCAACATGATCGCGTCGGCACCGTCGCGGGTCTGGCTGATCTGCGCGGCTTCGATGTTCACGCCGGTCTCACCGAGCAGCGTGCCGACCGTGCCCATCACGCCGGGCCGGTCCGGGTACTCCAGCAGCAGCACGGTGCCCTCGGCCCGCAGGTCGAAGCTGCGACCGTTGACCTCGACCACCTTCTGCACGCCGTCCAGGCCGGTGAGCGTGCCGGACGCACTGACCGACGAGCCGTCCGGCAGCGCGGCCAGCACGGTGACCAGGCTGCGGTGGTTGGCGCTCTCCGGCTCGGTGGTCAGATCCACCCGTACGCCGAGGTCCTCGGCCAGCTTCGGCGCGTTCACGAACGTCACCTGCTCGTCGACCATGCCGGCGAACACACCGCGCAGCGCGGCCAGCGGCAGCACCGAGACGTCCTCGCTGGCGAGCTCACCGCGCACCCGCACGGTGATCGTCGCAGGCGGCTTGCTGGCCAGCGCGGCCACCACGGAGCCCAGCTTCTGCACCAGCGGCAGATACGGCCGGACCTCTTCGCCGACAGCGCCGTCGGTCTGCACGTTCACGGCGTCCGGCACGAAGTCACCGGCCAGCGCCAGCAGCACCGAACGGGCCACGTCGGTGCCCGCGCGGTCCTGGGCCTCCGTGGTGGAAGCGCCGAGGTGCGGCGTGACAACGGCGTTGGGCAGCTCGAACAGCGGGCTGTCGGTGCACGGTTCCTTGACGAACACGTCGATGCCGGCACCGCCGACCCGACCCTCGCGCAGCGCCTCGGCCAGCGCGTCCTCGTCGATCAGACCGCCACGGGCGTCGTTCACGATGATGACGCCCGGCTTGACCTTGGCCAGCTGGTCCTTGCCGATCAGGCCCTTGGTCTCGGGCGTCTTGGGCAGGTGGATGGAGATGGTGTCGGCGCGGGACAGGACCTCGTCCAGGGTGGCGAGTTCGATGCCCAGCTGAGCGGCACGGGCGGGCGCCACGTACGGGTCGTAGGCGATCAGGTTCATGCCGAACGCGGCCAGCCGAGCCGCGACCAGTTGGCCGATCTTGCCGAGGCCGACGATGCCGGCGGTCTTGCCGTTCAGCTCGACACCGTTGAACGAACTGCGCTTCCACTGCCCGGCGCGCAGGCTGGCGTCGGCGGCGGGCACCCGGCGGGCGACCGCGAGCAGCAGTGCGACGGCGTGCTCGGCGGCGGAGACGATGTTGGAGGTCGGGGCGTTGACGACCATCACGCCGCGCCCGGTGGCCGCGGGGACGTCGACGTTGTCCAGGCCGACACCGGCCCTCGCGACGACCTTGAGGCGGGTGCTCGCACCGAGTGCCTCGGCGTCCACCTGGGTCGCGGAACGGACGAGCAGCGCGTCCGCGTCGGCGAGCGCGGACAGCAGTGCCGGACGGTCGGTGCCGTCGACGTGCTGGATCTCCACGCTGTCACCGAGCAGGTCGAGCACGGACGGGGCGAGCTTTTCGGCGATCAGTACAACGGGACGACGAGTGCTGGTCACGACGGCGGCTCCGGGGACGGCTGGGGTTGTGGAGCGTGGACGACGCTCCGACGGCGCCAGGCCAGCGAGATCCACGCTGACCGGCCACCACGGCGTGCCCGGACCACCTGGATTCTATCGTTGACCCGGTCATGATTTTGCTAAGGGGCTATCCGGACGCAACGTGCGCGACACAAACACCAGCCGCGCTCACCCGGTCCCTGAGCCGGCCATCACCCGGTTGGGTATCCAGCGCGGGCTCGGCAGTCGTGATCGGCTTGGCCGCCCGGGGTTCGGGCGCATCATGGTCGGCTTGGCCGCCCGAGTGTCGATGTCCGCCGGGTTGGCTGTGGCGAGGCCTTCGGCCTCGCCTACCACGGCTCGTCGAACTCGCCGTCCTTGGCGCCGGCCACGAACGCGTCCCACTCGGACTCCGTGAACACGAGCACGGTGTCATCCGGTCCGGTGTACTTCGAGTTACGCATCGCGATATAGGTCTTCCCGTCGGTATGCGGGACGAATGCGACCTCGACGTACTCACCCTCGGCGTCGTCCGGGTCGCCCGCGCGCT
>DASXYT010000173.1:0-73643 GCA_036502345.1 Pseudonocardiaceae bacterium
GCAACGCCCCCACCGACTCCGGCAACGCCCTGGCCTGCTCCGGATCGGCCACGATCGGGGCCAGGGTGCCGTCGTAGTCACTGGCCACCAACAGCCGCGGCACCCGCGCAACCCGAACCAGCGCACGACGCAACTCAGGAGGTAGGTCGGCGACAGTCGATTCGTGGTACACGTTCGCACCCTAGGGCCGACATGGTGACCGCGCTCACCTTGTTGAGCGAACCTCAACCCGTGGCTAACCAACTTTTATGCCAACGCATATCAGCGCAGGTCAGCCCTTGTTCGCGCCGAGCGTCAGGCCGGAGATGAACTGGCGTTGCAGCAGCAGGTACAGCACCAGCGTGGGCACGGCGGTGATCAGCGCACCGGCGGCGATCAGGTTCTGGTTGGTGAAGAACTGCCCCTGGAGATTGGCCAGCGCCGACGTGATCGGCCGTTTGCTGCCGGTCGCGAACAGCACCAGCGCCCAGAAGAAGTCGTTGTAGATCCAGATCGACTCCAGGGTGGCCAGCGCGGCGAACGCGGGCCGGCACAGCGGCAGGATGATCTGCCAGAACTGTCGCCACACCGACGCCCCGTCGACAAGTGCCGCCTCGCCGATCTCCTTCGGGATGGTGCGCATGTAGTTGCTGAACACGAACGTGCAGAACCCGGTCTGGAACGCCACGTGGATGGCGATGACGCCCCAGTAGGAGTTGTACAGCAGTTCCGAGTCGCTCATCGAGGCCGGCAGTGGGATGAGCAGGTAGAGCCGGTACAGCGGGGTGATGATCACCTGCGGCGGCAGCAGGTTGCCGGCCGTGAACAGCATCAGCAGCGACAGGTTGACCCGGAAGTCGAAGCGGGACACGAAGTACGCGACGAACGACGAGAACACCAGCGTCAGCAGCACCGCGGGCACGGTGATCAGGATGGAGTTCCAGAAGTAGGTCGGCAGGTCGGACTGCGACCACGCGTTGGCGAAGTTCTGGAACGTCAGCCCGTGCGCCAGCGAAAGGTAGCCATGGGCCGATGTGTCCGCATAGGACCGCAGCGACGTGTAGACGGCCCACAGCAACGGGATCAGCCAGACGATCGCGGTCACCGCGAGGAACACGTGCAGCACGACCCTGGCCGGCCGGACCTTGCGCCGTCTGGTCGATGTGGCCGGCTCGCTGTCCACCCACGCGGTGCGCGCCACGGCGACGTTGCTCGCTGTCATCGGACGCGCTCCTTGCGGAAGGTCTGCACCAGGTACGGGATGATCACGATCAGCGAGATGACCAGCAGCACCACGGCGATGGCCGAGCCGAACCCGATGCGCGGCGACTCACCGAGGATGTTGTTGGTGATCAGCAGCGACAGCAGTTCCAGCCCCGGTTTGGTGCCGTTGTTGCCACCCATCACGTAGACGAGGTCGAACGCCCGCAGTGACTCGATGACCGTCACCACCGCGACGATGATGTTGATCGGCTTCATCGACGGGAAGGTCACCCTGGTGAACGCCTGCCACTCGCTGGCGCCGTCGATCGCGGCCGCCTCGGGCAGCGCCGGGTCCATGCCCTTCAGGCCGGCCAGGTACAGCACCATGATGTAGGCGGCGTGCCGCCAGCTCGCCGCGACCAGCACCGCCCACAGGTTGAGCTTCGGGTTGCCGAGCCAGTCGATGTAGTGGCCGGGCACGTTGGTGCCGAGCACACCGTTGATCAGGCCGGTGTCCGGGTTGTAGATGATTTCCCAGATGAATCCGACGACGGCCAGCGAGATGACCATCGGCAGAAAGATCGCGGTCTGGTAGAAACGGCTGCCCCGGATCTGTTTGTTCAACTGGTAGGCCAGGAAAATACCGAACGGCGTCGGTATCACCAAGAAGAAAGCCAGCCACAGGAAATTGTGTTCCAGTGCCGGCCAGAACGCCGGATAGTTGGTGAACAACTGTTCGTAGTTCTTCAGGCCGACGAACTTGATGCTGTCCAGCCCGATGCCGTTCCAGTCGGTGAACGACAACACCACCGATGCGATCGTCGGCACCCAGACGAGGACGAGGTGCGCCAGCGTCGGGATGCCGACCATGAGCGCCAGCACGATCTTGTCGCGCCTGCTGAGGCGGCGGACGCGCCGGGAGCGATCCCGGCGCGTCCGCTGCTGTGTCTCCTGCTGGTCGACTGTCGAGGTCATCTGCTGCCCCTGCCGTCAGGAGGTGAAGTACTGGGACTTCTGTGACTCGATCGTGGACAGGGTGGACTTGGTGCTGCTCGGGTTGTCCAGCCACTTGGCCAGCGCAGGCTCGACGACGTTGGAGATGAAGCCGGGGTCGGAGTCGCGGTCGCCGAACTGGGACAGGTTCTTCGCCTGGCTGATGAACTGCTTGGCCTTGGTCTGCAGCGTGTTGTACTTGCTGGTGTCGGCCTGGCTGTTGACGGCCACGTTGGCGCTGTCGATGGCCAGGTACGAGTTCTCGGCGGCAGCCGAGCCGAGGAACTCCATCAGCTTCACCGCACCGGCCAGGTTCTTCGGCTTCGAGCTGACCATGAAGCCGTCCGTCGGTGCCTCCACCGCGGTCTGGCCGTTGTCCGGGTTGATCTCCGGGAACGCGAAGAAGTCCAGGTCAGCCAGGTCGGCGGCACTGGTGAACTGCTGGGCGACGAACAGGCCGAGGGTGAACATGCCGGTCTGCTTGGCGATCAGCGCCTGGGCTGCGTCCTCCCACTTCCGGCCCGCAGCGCCCTCCTGGGTGAAGGGCAGCAACTGGCTGTAGTGGCCGAGCACGTCGTTGACCTTCTGGTCGGTCCACGACTCCTTGCCGTGCATCAGGTCCATGTGGAACTGGTAGCCGTTGATGCGCATGTTCAGGTAGTCGAACGTGCCCAGCGGGACCCACGAGTCGCCCTGGCCGTAGCCGAAGGAGAACGGCACCAGGCCGTCGCTCTTCATCTTCGCGGCGAGGGTCATGAAGTCGTCCCAGGTGGTGGGCACCTGGTAACCCTTGGCCGCGAACAGGCTCTTCCGGTAGAAGACGCCCCACGGGTAGTTGTAGATCGGCACGAAGTAGTAGTGGCCGTCGGTGCCCTTGGCCAGCGCCTTCGTGGCGTCGCTGAAGTTGCCGCCGATCTTCGCCCACACGTCGTCGATGGGGTGGGCCAGGCCCTTGGCCGCGAAGAACTGCATGCGGTAGCCGGCGAACCAGGTGAACACGTCGTCCGGCGTGCCCTGCAAGTAGGTGCTGATGGTGTTCTGGAACGTGTCGTGGTCGACCGTGTTGACCTTGACCTGGTCACCGGAGGACTTGGTGAACGCGCTCAGCGTCGCCGCGTAGGCCTTCTTCGGGACGGGGTCCGACCCGTTCGAGCCGAACGTGACCAGCTTGGTGTCCGTGGCCGACGACGCGGAGCCGGAGCCACCACCACATGCGGCGATGGCAGGTGCCGCGGCGGCCAGGCCGGCGGCACCGAGCAGTCCCTTGATCATGGTCCTGCGGGACAGCGGCGGGATGCCGCCGGGCATCGAGCCGATGTTCCTGCCAGCGAACGGATGAGGCATCGGTGGCCTCCTCTTGACGGTCGTGGTCCGGTGGACGGTGAACTGATCAGAATCAAACGAGACTGAACAGAATAGATCGCATTTCACCGTGCCCACACCCACGTGTCAAGAGATCGTTTCGTTCTTGTAACCGGCCGCCCAAGCCCGCCTGCCGGCCACGGAGGCGGCTGCCCGGCCGAGCCGGCCGGCGCGCGGCGCCGAGTTCGCCGCACAGAAACGGCGACTTGAGCGCGCTGTCCTATTTCCGTAACTGCGATGACCGCGACATCACCCGACCCAGCGACTTGACGTAACGCGAAGGTGAAGCCCAGCGACTGAGGTGGTGCGATCTGCGATGACGCGTCGTGGCCGGCACGCCAGCCGATCGTGTATCCAATAGTTCCAACTGTCCTCTTTTACCAACGACACGGTGGCTGTCACAGCTGCACCGGCGATGTGTCCTGCCTGGTTTGTGCGAAATGGAGTTGGCGGGGATGGCGGAAGGGCTTCCGGTAGGTCGACTTGCCGAAAACCAACCGTTGACGAAGTACGTCCGGGCGAGCGGAGTACTGCCGATGCACGGTGCCGCGAAACCGACCACCTCAGGGCCGAACGGTGCCGCACCCTCCGGGCGGCGCACCACCTCATCCGGGAGGCACGCGGCAGTGGGACGACTTGGGCAGCGGTTCGCGGGCGACGGTCCCTTCGGCGGCGCCGACGAGACGACGCCCGGACAGTCGCCCGTCGGCCGCTTCGGCCCCACCACCCGCTGGGAATCCCGCTACCGCTGGGCCGTGATCGGCAGTGACCTGCTGGCCATCGTGCTCGCGGTGCTGGTCGTCGGCGGCTTCGCGGTGCCGAGGCACGGCGCGCCGATCTGGCCGGTGCCGCTGGACCTCGCCGTACTCACCGTGCTCGTCGTGACCGCCGGCATGGCGCTGAACAGGGGCTGGCACCCGAGCGTGCTGGGCCAGGGCGCCGAGGAGTTCCGCAGGCTGGGCAAGGGCCTGGCCGCCGCACTGGTGATCCTCGCCCTCGGCGGGCTGGCCGGCGGCCTGCGCGACATGCGGCCGTGGGTGTTCGCCGTGGTGCCTGCCATCGCGGTGCTTGCCGTGGCACAGCGCTACCAACTGCGCAGGTTCCTGCACCGGGCCCGCAAGGCCGGCCGGTGCCTGCTGCCCGTGTTGGTGGCCGGCGGCAGCGACACGGTGCTCGACCTGATCAACCGCACCAGGAGCGCGCCGCACATCGGCTGGCGGGTCGAGGCCGCCTGCACGACGGGGTCCAGCCTGGGCAGCGACATCGACGGTGTGCCCGTGGTCGGCGGCCTGCACGACCTCGCGCGGCACGTCCGGCGCGGCGGCTACCGGATCGTCGCGGTCACCGCGGACGCCTACTGGACGCCGAGCAGGCTGCGCCAACTGGCCTGGGACCTGGAGGGCAGCGACACCGAGATGGTGGTCGCGCCGGTCCTGATGGAGATCGCGGGCCCCCGGGTGCACGTCACCGGCGTGCTGGGCATGCCGATGCTGCGGGTCGCGGCGCCGGTGTTCACCGGCGGCCGTCGGATGATCAAGGAAATGGTGGACCGGATCGGTGCCACCCTGCTGCTGTTGGCCTTCTCTCCCCTGCTGGTCGCCATCTCGCTGGCCGTCGCGGTGGACAGCAGAGGGTCGGTGTTCTACACCCAGCGCCGGGTCGGCAAGGACGGCCGGGAGTTCACCATCATCAAGTTCCGGACCATGGTGCGCGACGCACACGCGCTGCGTGCCGACCTGGTCGGCGCCAACGAGGGCGCCGGCCTGCTGTTCAAGATGCGCAGGGACCCCAGGGTGACCAGGGTCGGTTCCGTCCTGCGCAGGTGGTCCATTGACGAGCTACCGCAACTGTTCAACGTGGTCGCGGGCTCGATGTCGCTGGTCGGGCCGCGTCCGCCGCTGCCGGACGAAAGCGCGAAGTACGACTCGGACGTCCGGCGGCGCTTGCTGGTCAAGCCCGGTGTGACCGGATTGTGGCAGGTCAGTGGCCGCAGTGACCTGTCCTGGGACGAGGCGGTTCGGCTGGACCTCCGCTATGTGGAGGACTGGTCGCTCGCACTGGACGCGGTGATCCTCTGGAAGACCCTGCGCGCGGTGTTCAGCGGCGACGGGGCCTATTAGTTCGACATCCAACAGGTCCGTTTCGGACGGTGAGGGCGACGACGCTCTCGCCTCTCTTTGTCGACCGCACCGACGCGGCGGCATCCAAGGTTCGAGGAGGTCAAGACCATGAACAGTGGTTCCTGGTTGCGGCGGGTGGTCACCGCGGGGGCGATCACCGCACTGACCGCTGGGGCATTCGCCATCGTGGGCACAACGGCGTCAGCGGACACACCCGTGGTCGCGTTGACCGTTTCTCCGTCGACGGTTCAGCCCGGCGATACCGTGACCGTCACCGAGACGGTCACCAACAACAACTTCTTCACCATCCTGCAGCCGACGGCCCAGTTGTTCAGCAGCCCGGACGCGATCACCGGCTACACGTCGCTGACCAGCTGTGATGCCGGTGCCGGCGGCAGCTGTGACACCGTCACGGACGGCGACGGTAACCCGATCGGGTACCGCGCGGTGTTCGGTTCGGCCATCGGCGGCATGAGCTCGGCGACGGCGACGTTCACGTTCACCGTCGACCCGAACTCGGACAGCGCCGTGGAGACCCTCGAGGGTGAACTCTCCGGTGCGAACTTCGACAGCGGTGTGGTGGCAGGCCCGGAGTTGACGATCAACGCCAAGGCCGACCTGTCGGTCGCGCTGACCGGCAGCCCCCAGCTCAGCCTGTTGGCCACCAGGCTGAACTTCACCGTGACCGTGACCAACAACGGCCCCGGCGCGGCCCGGTCGGCGAAGATCACCGCGACCCTCCCGTCCGGACTGCACGCGATGTCCAACAAGTGCACAGCCAACAGCACGGGTACCGTGTGCTCGTTCGGCCCGCTGGCCAACGGCGCCAGCGCGTCGGCCAGTTTCACTGTCAACATCGGTCTGGCCATCGGTGTGCCGTTCCACTTCAGTGCGGTGCGCACCAGCTCGTCGCCCACCGACCCGAACGCGGCCAACGACGGGGCATCCGTCTCGTGCACCGTGGTCAGCGTGGTCCTGGCCAGCTGCAGCTGACCGGGTAACCGACAGGTGTAGTCGACAACACTGAAACAAATAGCCCATCTCGTACGAAGTCAGTGGTGTGGAAGGAACCGACCGGATGACCGGCGAACGGCAGCAGCTCGGGCTCGCGGTGATCGGCGCAGGCTACTGGGGACCGAACCTGGTCCGCACAGCGCAGCTCACCCCAGGAGTCCGCCTCGAATACCTGTGCGACCTGGACGTGGGAAGGGCGCACAAGGTGCTCGGCAGCTACTCCACGGTCCGGGCCACCGCCTCGCTGGACGAGGTGCTGGCGGATCCGAACGTGTCGATGGTGGCCGTCGCGACGCCTGCGGCCACTCACCTGCCGGTGGCCAGGGCCGCCCTGGAAGCCGGCAAGCACGTGCTGGTCGAGAAGCCGCTCGCGGCCAATCTCGATGACGGCAGGGACCTTGTCGAACTGGCCGAGCGCAATGGCCTCGTGCTGATGCTCGACCACACCTACTGCTACACGCCCGCCGTCGCGCACCTACGGGAGCTGGTGCGCGGCGGCGGGATCGGGACCATCCAGTACGTCGACTCGGTGCGGATCAACCTGGGCATCGTCCAGTCCGATGTGGATGTGCTCTGGGACCTCGCGCCGCACGACCTGTCCATCTTCCTGTCCGTGCTGCCCGACGACGTGGTGCCGGTGTCGGTCGCGGCACACGGCTCCGACCCGATCGGGGCCGGCAGGGCCTGTGTCGCCCACCTGACCGTGCAGCTGTCCAACGGCGCCATCGCGCACGTACATGTGAACTGGCTCTCACCGACGAAGATCCGCACCATGGTGATCGGCGGCTCGACGCACACCGTCGTCTGGGACGACCTGAACCCGACCCAGCGACTGTCCATCTACGACCGTGGCGTCGACACGACGATGACGGACGAGGACAGCAAGGCCAGGGCCATGGTGTCCTACCGGGTCGGCGACATGGTCGCCCCCGCGCTGCCCGAGCGGGAGGCGTTGCGCGGTGTGCTGGCCGAGTTCGCCGCCTCGGTGTCCGAGGGCCGCAGGCCGCTCACCGACGGCTGGTCGGGTATCCGGGTACTGGCCGTGCTGGAAGCGGCGACGGCCAGCCTGAAGCAGGGCGGGGCGTTCATGCCCGTCATCGGGACGAGCGAGCAGGACTCGCTCGTCGGTAACCAGAAGGGAATGCGTGCGTGAACAGCTCAGCAGCACAGCCGTTGACCGGCCAGCGAGTGCTGGTCACCGGCGGAGCCGGCACGATCGGCTCGGCGCTGGTCGACCAACTGGTCGACGCGGGGGCGGCGAACGTGCTCGTGCTGGACAACTTCGTCCGCGGCCGCAGGGAGAACCTGGCAGGCGCGGCCGAGCGGGCGGGCGACCGGCTGACCGTCGTCGAGGGTGACATCAACGACCAGCGGCTGCTGGCCGAACTGGCCCCCGGCGTGGACGTCCTGTTCCACCTCGCCGCGATCCGCATCACGCAGTGCGCGCAGGAGCCGAGGCTGGCCCTGGAGACCCTGGTCGACGGCACGTTCACCATCCTGGAGGCGGCCGCGGCCGCCGGTGTGAAGAAGGTCGTCGCGTCGTCGTCGGCGTCGGTGTACGGGCTGGCCGAGGTGTTCCCCACCACCGAGCGGCACCACCCGTACAACAACGACACGTTCTACGGCGCCGCCAAGGAGTTCAACGAGGGCATGCTGCGCAGCTTCCACGCCATGTACGGCCTGGACTACGTGGCGCTGCGCTACTTCAACGTGTACGGCCCGAGGATGGACGTGTACGGCCGCTACACCGAGGTGTTCATCCGCTGGATGGAGCGGATCGCCAGGGGTGAGGCGCCACTGATCTTCGGCGACGGCACCGAGACGATGGACTTCGTCCACGTGCACGACATCGCCAGGGCCAACGTGCTGGCCGCGCGGTCGGCCGCCACGAACTCGACCTACAACATCGCCAGCGCGACCGAGACGAGCCTGCGCGGCCTCGCCGAGGCACTGCTGGCCGCGATGGACTCCGACCTGGTGCCCGAGCACGGCCCGGCAAGGGACGCCGGTGGCGGCGTGAGCAGGCGCCTCGCCGACATCTCGGCGGCGGCGCGGGACCTCGGCTGGCGGCCGGAGATCGAGATGGACGACGGCCTGCGTGGCCTGGTCGCGTGGTGGACCGAGCAGACCGCGGCGGCCCCGGCCGTCGGGGCCTGAGCAAGCTCACACCACGACAACTTCGGTTCGCGACGCCAGCGTTTAGGAGCTCTCATGCCAACGATCCGGTATCTCGGGCACGCCGGTTTCGTGGTGAGTCACGCCGGTTGCCGGATCCTGATGGACCCGTGGTTCTTCCCCGCGTTCCTGGATTCCTGGTTTCCCTTTCCGGACAACAGGAACCTGCTGGACGAGGTGGTCGACGGAAAGTTCGACTTCCTGTACGTCTCGCACGCGCACGAGGACCACTTCGACCACCGGCTGCTGGAGCGGCTGGACCGTTCGGTCACCGTGCTGGTGCCGAAGTACCGGTCGAAGGTGATGGTCCGGCGGTTCCACGACCTCGGGTTCACCGACGTCGTGGCGATGGAGCACGCCGAGTCGAAGGAACTGGCGCCCGGGATCACCGCGACCATGTACCTGGACACCAGTCACAAGGAGGACAGCGGCCTGCTGCTGGACCTGGACGGGTTCCGCTTCCTCGACCTGAACGACTGCAACACGCCGATGTCCGAACTGCCCGGCGACATCGACCTGTTGGCGGCCCAGTTCTCCGGTGCCATGTGGTACCCGAACTGCTACGACTACCCGGCCCCGGTGATGGCGGCCAAGGTCGAGCAGGTGCGTGCCGACCTGATGGACACGCTGTACCGGAAGGTGAAGATCACCGGCGCGAAGGCGTACCTGCCCTCGGCGGGCCCGGCGTGCTTCCTGGACCCCGAACTTGCCGAGTTCAATGATCGGGACCGGACGATCTTCCCGGTGTGGGATGATCAGGTCACGGCCGGTTTCGCGGCCGCCTGCCCGGATGTCACCGTGCTGCGGGCCGGTCCCGGCGACGACATCGAACTGGAGACCGCGACCGTCGTGCCCGCCTCGCCGGAGGGCAGCAGGCTGGACGAGGACCTGGCCGCCTACCGCACCCGGCGCAAGGACGAGTGGCAGCCCTTCCACGCCGGCCCTGAGCCGACGGTGACGATGGCCGAGATCGAGTCGTACTTCGGCACGCTGCAGCGCTGGAACAAGCGGTTCCTCGGTGACTTCAGCAAGGACATCCGGCTGATCGCGGGCACCGACAACTGGAACGTCCGGTTGGGCAGGCTGGCCGAGGACTTCGTGATCGAGGGCGAGGAGCCCTACGACCCCGAGTACACGCTGCTGATGTCGCCGAGGGTGCTGCGTGCCGTGGTCGACGGCCGGGCGGGCTGGGAGGAGGCGCTGCTGTCCATGCGCGTGGGCCTGCACCGCCATCCAGACCTGTTCGACCTCACGTTCATGAGCCTGCTGCGCTACGGGCACCAGCCGGTGCAGACCATGCAGATGCTGCGCGAACGGCAGAACACCGAGACCATCGAGCGGGACGGGCTCCGGCTGCAGAGATTCTGCCCACATGCCGGCGAGGATCTGACCTTCGCCGACATCTCCGGCGGCGTCATCGAGTGTCCGCGGCATCACTGGGTGTGGGATGCCAGGTCCGGCCAGTGCGTCGACAAGGGCACGGTGCCGCTGCGGGTGGAGGTCCTGGACCCCGGTAACCCGGCACTGGCCCCCACGCTGCGGGCCGGTAGCGGGTCAGCGGACTGACCAACCTATTGAAACGGCTGCGCGAGCGGCCAGGTGAGTGGTCGAATGTGTGCGGGGGGTAGTTTACCTCACCCTGGCACCACTGAAAGGCCCAACCTGTGGCGAACGCTGTAACGAGTCGCCGCTCTAGGCCGATTCGCGGATTGACAACACAACCGCGACTACTGGCGTACCCGCGTGTGGCGCTTTGGGGACACACCCGCGGGACCGCCGACCTGAGGCTCTGACGTGGTGTGCGTGGCGCGCACGGTCCACACACCACCACGGGCGGTGGGTCGTTCTCGTCACCTGCGAATGATTCCGTCCGATTCATCCGCAAGTGGTCTGTTCAGGGGTTGCTTTCTCCCTGCTGGAATTCTCGGCTTTCACAGGGATGTGTACGACAGGCCGGGCTGTTGAGAGGCGACACAGGCATGGCGAGATTGCAGGGCAGATTGACCAGATGGCGCCCGATGGCGGTGCAGTTGATCACGTCGCTGGCACTGGTGGCGACGGCCGTCGTCGTGCCGACGCTGGTGATGAGCGCGCCTGCATCGGCGACGGCCAATCCGTGTGCCGCCCCGGTGGTGAACCCGGTTGCCTGTGAGAACACACAGCCGGGCACGCCGGACTGGCAGGTCAACTCGGACGACCCGTCCATCGCGGGCTTCACCACCGACATCAGCTCGACGGCCGGTTCGACCGTCCAGTTCAAGGTGAGCACCACCGCGGCCACGTACTCCATCTTCATCTTCCGGCTCGGGTACTACGGCGGTGACGGCGCCCGCCAGGTGGCCACCCTCGCGGTGAACACCCACATCACCCAGCCTGCCTGCAAGGTCGACCCGACCACCGCCATGACCGACTGCGGCAACTGGACGGTCGGCGCGACCTGGAACGTGCCGACGACCGCGGTGTCCGGTGTGTACTACGCCGTCCTGCACCGCAACGACACCGGTGGCGAGAACGAGATGGCGTTCGTCATCCGCAACGACACCAGCCACTCGGACATCCTGTTCCAGACCTCGGACGAGACCTGGGAGGCCTACAACAGCTACGGCGGTGACAGCCTCTACACAGGTACCGGCCCCGGCACGAACGGTGCTTCCTACGGCGTGAGCTACAACCGCCCGCTGTCCGGCGAGGGCGACGAGAACTTCATCTTCAACGCCGAGTACCCGATGCTCTTCTTCATGGAGGAGCAGGGCTACGACGTCAGCTACACGACCGACGCCGACACGGCCCGCCGAGGCAACCTGATCCTGAACCACAAGGTCTTCATGACCGTCGGCCACGACGAGTACTGGTCCAACGAGCAGCGCGCGAACGTGCAGGCCGCGCTGGACGCCGGCGTCAGCGGTGCGTTCATGACCGGTAACGACGTGTTCTGGAAGACCCAGTTCACCAACAGCATCGACACGTCGGCCACCCCGTGGCGCGACATCACCGTCTACAAGGACACCCTGGCCAGCGCGAAGATCGACCCGACCAACGACTGGACGGGAACGTGGCGCGATCCCCGGTTCAGTCCACCGTCGGACGGTGGGCGACCGGAGAACGCCATGTTGGGCCAGATGTTCCAGATGAACGGGTACAGATCCGACTCGCTCCAGGTACCAGCGGCCTACGGCAAGATGCGACTGTGGCGCAACACCCCTCTGGCCACCGCGGCACCCGGTTCGACCTACACGTTCCAGCCCGGCACGCTGGGCTACGAGTGGGACACGGTGCAGGACAACGGCTCCCAGCCGGCCGGTGTGGCCGAACTGTCGAAGACCACGGTCACGGCTGACGGCAACTACGTGCTGAACAACTTCGGCGACCTGTTCCTGCCCGGCACGCTGACCCACAACCTGACGATGTACCGCAACCCGGTCAGCCACTCGCTGGTCTTCGCGGCGGGCACCGTGCAGTGGGCCTGGGGCCTGGCCAACGACCACGCCTTCCAGACCGACACGCCGACCAGCGACTCGCGCATGCAGCAGGCCACCGTCAACCTGATGGCCGACATGGGCGCTCAGCCTGCGAACCTGATGGCGGGCCTGACCGCGGCGACCAAGACCACTGACACGACGGCCCCCGCGGTGGCCATCACCAGTGCTCCGACGCCCTCGGTCGGCCAGAACTACACCTTCGGCGGCACTGTCTCCGACGTCGGCGGCCAGGTCGCGGGCGTCGAGGCCTCCAGTGACGGCGGCACGACGTGGCACTACGCGAACTGGACGGCGGGCACCGGCACCTGGAACTACAGCTTCGTGCCGGGCGCGACCGGTCCGGTGACCGTCGAGGTGCGGGCGGTGGACGACTCGGCGAACCTGTCGACCCCGACCTCCGCGACGCTGACCGTGGTGCCCAGGACCTGCCCGTGTGGCGTGTTCGCCGACTCCTCGGTGCCGACGACCCCGGCCACAACGGACGGCTCCAACCTGGAACTGGGTATGAAGTTCCAGTCCAGCCAGGCCGGCTTCATCACCGGCGTCCGCTTCTACAAGGGCGCCGGCAACACCGGCACCCACACCGGCACGCTGTGGAGCTCGACCGGCACGAAGCTGGCATCGGGCACGTTCACCGGCGAGACCGCGACCGGCTGGCAGACGATGACGTTCGCCAGGTCGGTGGCGGTGTCGGCGAACACGACCTACGTGGTCTCGTACCACGCACCGGTCGGCCACTACGCCGCGGACAACAACTACTTCACCAACAGCGCGGCGGTGCTGCAGCCGATGACCGGCCTGCAGGGCACGGTGGACAGCCCGAACGGCGTGTTCTCGCTCGGCGCGAGCGCGTTCCCGACGGACAGCTTCCAGAACACCAACTACTGGGTCGACCCGGTGTTCAACACCACGGCCGCACCGAACATCCAGCCGCCGAACGTGCTGGCCAACAACCCGGTCAGCGGCACCGGCAGCGTGGCGCTGTCGCCGCCGATCAACGTCACGTTCGACGAGCCGGTCGTGCAGTCCTCGCTCCAGTTCTCGGTGAGCAGTGCGGCCGGGGCAGTGGCAGGCACGGTGTCCCTGTCGGCCGACCGCACCACCGCGACGTTCACGCCGAGCGCCGCACTGGCCGCCAGCACGCTGTACACGGTGTCGGCGAAGGCGACCGACGACTCGGGCAACGTGATGCCGACCGCCTTCACCTGGACGTTCACGACCGGCAAGCCACGACCGGCCACCTGTCCGTGTTCGATCTGGGACGACTTCACCACCCCGGCGTTGGCATCCTCGGGTGACACGTCCTCGGTCGAGGTCGGCACGAAGGTCCGGTTCGACGCCAAGGGCCAGGTGACCGGTGTCCGGTTCTTCAAGGGCGCGGGCAACACCGGCACGCACGTCGGCTCCCTGTGGAGCTCCACCGGCACGCTGCTGGCGTCCGGCACGTTCACCGGCGAGACGGCGAGTGGTTGGCAAACGCTCAACTTCGCCGCCCCGATCAACGTGAACGCCAACACCACCTACGTGGTGGCGTACCTGGCGCCGAACGGGAACTACTCGGCCACCCCTGGCTACTTCGGCAACAACACCGCGAGCTTCAACCAGTTGCACGCGATCGCCGACGGGGTGGACGGTGGAAACGGTGTCTACATGTACACCGGGACCAGCGCGTTCCCGAGCAACACCTTCAACGCCAACAACTACTGGGTGGACGTGCTCTGGCAGCAGGGCGCCAACGGTGACGTGACGCCGCCGTCGGTGCTGAGCACCACGCCGGCCAACGCAGCCACCGGGTCCAGCCTGACCACCACGTTGTCCGCGACCATGAGTGAGGCCGTCGACCTGAGTTCGGCGAACTTCACGGTCACCGACACCGGCGGTGCCGCGCTGACCGGGACGACGACCCTGTCGGCCGACCAGAAGACGCTCACGTTCACTCCGTCGGCGCCACTGGCACCCGGCGGCACCTACAAGGGCAGCGTGACGGTGGCCGACGTGAACGGGAACACGATGAGTACCCCGTTCACGTGGACGTTCACCACGACGACGACATCGACCGGCCCGTCCTCGCTGTTCAGCGCGGCGACCGTGCCGACCGTCATCAGCACGAACGATCCGAACCCGTACGAACTGGGCGTCAAGATCGTCCCGGCGGTGAACGGCACGATCTCCGGCGTGAAGTTCTACAAGAGCGCACAGAACACCGGGGTGCACACCGGCAACCTGTACTCGGCGACCGGCACCGTGCTGGCCACCGGGACGTTCACCGGGGAGACGGCGAGCGGCTGGGAAACGCTCACCTTCACCAGTCCGGTCGCGGTGACCGCGGGGACGACGTACGTTGCCTCGTACACCACGACAACCGGCTTCTACTCCGGTGACAACGGGTACTTCAACCGGACAGCGGTGAACACACCGAACCTGTCGTCGCCGCAGAACGCGGACGGGGCTCCGAACGGGGTCTTCAGCGTGGGCAGTGGCTTCCCGACCGACAGTTTCGGCGGCTCGAACTACTGGGTGGACGTCGTCTTCAACAAGAGCTAGTTCGACACCACCGCAAGACGGCGGCCGGGCAACCCAATGGCGGGTGGCCCGGCCGCTGGTCCGGGGAGGGACCACAGGCGCAGCCGACCATGAGGGGAATGGTTCGCGAGCAATGGGACAGCACGAGATCGATCGCCCGCTGACGGTACTGGTGTCCGGAGCCAGCTGGGACGGGGTCAGGGGGTCGGAGCGGGCGCTGACGGAGGCGCTGGGCAGGTTCACCGACGTGCTGTGGGTGGATCCACCGGTCTCCCCCGCGACGCCGAAGCGCTACCGCCGGTTCGACGGCTCAGGGCCGTCGTGGCGCCCCGCGCTGGTCCAACAGACACCCTGGCTGCACCGGCTCACCCCGGTGGTGCTGCCCGGGCTGACCAGGCCGGTGGTGCGCAACACGACGTGGCCGCTGGTCCGCCGTCAGGTGCGGTCGGCACTGGCGCAACTGGACAGGACGCCGTTCGCGGTGATCGCCTGTTCGCTGGACGACGTGCTGGGCGGCTGGCCGACGCACGTGCGCACGGTGCTCTACGGCACCGACGACTGGGTGGCCGGCGCCGAACTGATGGGCCAGCCGGCCGCCCGGCTGCACCGCGAGGAACGCAGGGCCGTGAGCACGGCGGACGTCGTCCTGGCGGTGACCCCGCAACTGGCCGACCGGTGGCGGCGGCTGGGTGCCGATCCGGCGCTGCTGCCCAACGGCTGCGACCCGGACGCCTACCGGGACGTGGACCGGGTGACTCCCGCTCCCCTGCCGGCCGGGTTCCCGATGCCGGTGGCCGGTGTGGTCGGTCAGCTCAACGACCGGCTGGACGCCGAACTGCTGGCCGCCGTGGCCGACTCGGGGTTGGGGTTGCTGCTGGTCGGGCCACGTGACCCCGGTTGGCTCCCGGACCGGTGGGCCGACCTGGTGGCCCGGCCGAACGTGCACCACACGGGGGCGGTGCCGTTCGAGGAACTGCCACAGTGGCTGGCCAGGATGGACGTCGGCCTCACCCCGTACACGGACACCGCGTTCAACCGGGCGTCCTTCCCGTTGAAGACCCTGGAGTACCTGGCGGCCGGGCGGCCCGTCGTCGGCTCCGACCTGCCGGCGACCAGGGGCCTCGCGGTGGAGAGCCCGGATGTCACCGCCGTGGCCGGGCCCGCCGCGTTCGCGCGTGCTGTGATGGCCGCCGCGGACCTGCCGAGAACACCCGATGTCGTGGCCCGGCGGCGGCACACCGTCGCGGTGCGGCACTCCTGGAGTTCGCGGGCGACACGGCTGGCCGCACTGCTCGGCCTGCCGTCCGCGCCCGCCCGGCCAACCAGCCGTGGTCGACACAGCGTGACCGAACTCGCTGCAACGAACGGCACGGCTGGACCGATGCACAGAGCGAGTGGCCGGGCGACCGGCACCGCCGACACCCCGAGGAGAGCCGGATGATTCCGGTCATGCGACCCCTGTTGGGCAGCGACGAAGCCGACGCGGTGGCCGAAGTGATCGCCAGTGGCTGGGTCGCGCAGGGACCGAGAGTAGCCGAGTTCGAGCGGCGGTTCGCCGAGCACGTTGGCGCCGAACATGGTGTCGCTGTGTCATCGTGCACCGCGGCCCTGCACCTTGCGCTGTACGTGCTGGGCGTCGGTCCCGGCGACGAGGTGGTCGTGCCGTCGTTCTCGTTCATCGCGTCGGCCAACGCGGTCCGGTACTGCGGGGCGACCCCGGTGTTCGCCGACGTCGACCCGCTGACCGGCAACCTCTCCCCCGAGACCGTCACGCCGGTGCTCACCGAGCGGACGAAGGCCGTGATGGTGGTGCACCAGGGCGGCACACCCGCCGACGTGGCCGCGCTGCGCGCCTGCTGCGGCGACATCCCGATCCTGGAGGACGCGGCCTGCGCGGCGGGCGCCACCTACCAGGGCGGCTCGGTCGGCGCGGGCGCGCTGCTGGCCGCGTGGTCGTTCCACCCGCGCAAGCTGCTCACCACCGGTGAGGGCGGCATGATCACCACCGACGACGCGGAACTCGCAGCCCGGCTGCGCAGGCTGCGTGAGCACGGGATGAGCGTGTCGGCGGCCGACCGGCACACGTCGGGCAAGCCGATCGTCGAGCAGTACCTGGAGACCGGCTTCAACTACCGGATGACCGACGTGCAGGCCGCGATCGGCATCGTCCAACTCGGACGGTTGCCCGGCCTGGTCGCGCAGCGGCGGTCCATGGCGGCGCGCTACCACGAACTGCTGGCCGGCGTGCCCGGCCTGCGGGCGGTCCGCGACCCGGCCTACGGGACGACGAACTACCAGGCGTTCTGGGTGCTGCTGGCCAACGAGGTCGCCGTCGACCGCAACGACGTGCTGGCCGCGCTCGCGGCGGCCGGTGTGTCGGCCCGGCGCGGCATCATGGCGGCGCACCTCGAACCGGCCTACGAGGGCACGACGCACGTGCCGCTGCCGGTGACCGAACTGCTCACCGAGCGGTCGCTGATCCTGCCGCTGCACCACGAGCTGACGGCGGAGCAGCAGGTCCTGGTGATCGACACGCTGACGGCCGCGATCGGCGCCGACGCGGTGGCGGCCGTATGACGGCGCGGCCGCTGCTGCTGCTCGGCGCCGGGGGGCTGACCAAGGAGACGCTGGTCGCTGTCCGCGCTCAGCCGGACGTGTGGCGTCCGATCGGCGTGCTGGACGACAACCCGGTGCGGCACGGGGACAATGTGGACGGTGTGCCGGTGATCGGCGCGACCGACCGGGTGCACGACTACCCGGACGCCGCGGTGGTGCCGTGTGTCGCGTCCTCGCAGCGTCCGACCGCCCGGCTGCGGCTGACCGAGCGACTCGGCCTGTTGTCCGACCGGTGGGCCACCATCGTGCATCCCGCAGCCTCGATCGCGCCGGGCACCGTGATCGGCGAGGGTTCCATCGTGCTGGCCGGTGTCGTGGTGACCGCCCCGATCACCATCGGGCCCTACCTGATGGCCATGCCGCACGTACTGCTCACCCACGACGACGAACTGGCCGCCGGTGTCACGCTGGCCGGCAGGGCGACGCTGGCCGGTGGCGTGAAGGTGGGTTGCGGGGCGTATCTCGGTCAGGGCTCGATGGTCCGGGAAGGCCTGACCATCGGTGCCGGCGCCGTGCTCGGCATGGGCTCCGTGGTGCTCGTCGACGTGCCGGACGGACAGACCTGGGCCGGGGTGCCGGCCAGAAAACTCAGGTAGGCCATGCGGATCATCGTCTATCCACATGCGATGGAGATCGGCGGCTCGCAGCTCAACGCCGTGCAGCTGGCAGGCGCGGTGCGCGACCGGGGTCACGAGGTGATCGTGGTCGCCGAGCCGGGCCCGCTGGTGGACGTCGTGCGGGACCTGAAGCTGGAGCACATCCCGATCCCGGAGCGGCGGCGCAGGCCGTCCGCCGAGGTGGCCGGGCTGCTCACCAGGCTGGTCGAGCAACGGTCGGTGGACATCGTGCACGGCTACGAGTGGCCGCCCGCCGTCGAGGCGTTCTACGGTCCCCGGCTGCGGCTGGGTACCCCCGTACTCGCCACGGTGATGTCCTCGTCGATCGTGCCGTTCTTCCCGAAGCCGATCCCGTTGCTGGTCGGCACCGAGCAGTTGCGGCACACTGCGCGGGCGGCCGGCTATCCCAGGGTGAACCTGATGGAGCCGCCGGTGGACACCGACCAGGACCGGCCCGGCGTGACCGGTACGGCGGCGGCCGAGTTCCGCTCGAAGTACGCGCCTGATCCCACGCTGCCGCTGGCCGTGATGGTGTGCCGGCTGGTACCCGACCTGAAGCGGGAGAGCCTGCTCACCGCCTGCGGTGCCATCGAGGAACTGGCTGCCGCCGGCACGCCCGCCCAACTGGTGATCGTCGGCGACGGGCCGGTGCGGGCCGAACTGGCCGACCGTGCCGAACTGGCCAACCGCAGGTCAGGGCGGCGGCTGGTGGTGCTGACCGGCGAACTGGCCGATCCCCGACCTGCCTACGACGCGGCTGACGTCGTGCTGGGCATGGGTGGTTCGGCGCTGCGTGCGCTGTCGTTCGGCAAGCCGTTGGTCGTGGTCGGCGAGCGCGGGTTCAGCGAACTGCTGACCGAGCGGACGGCGCCCACGTTCCTCGCCGAGGGCTGGTACGGCCTGGGCCCCGGCTCGCGCGGCGAGGGCACCACCGGCATGCGCCGGTCGCTGACCGCGGTGCTGGAGGATCCCGTGCTGCGAGCCGAACTCGGTGCCTACGGCCGGAACCTGGTGCAGGCCAGGTTCAGCCTGCGGACCGCCGCCGAGGCCCAGGAGGCGGAGTACCGGCAGGCCATCGACGAGCGGGCGCCCCGCAACCGACTGACCGGTGCGGCGACCCGGTCGGCCGCCGGCATCCTGAACTACAAGGTGCGCCGCAAGATCAGCAGGTGGCGGGGCACCGTCGCGGTGGACGACGCCAATGCCCAAGCAGTCGCGACCAACCGCGACACCGAAGCCGGACAGGTGACCAAATGACGAACATCCCCTTGGTTGATCTCGCTGCTCAGCATCGCGAGGTGGCCGACGAGGTGGCCGCCGGGTGGGCCCAGGTGTTGGAGCGCACCGCGTTCATCAACGGCCCGCAGGTGGCCGCGTTCGAGCGCGAGTACGCCGACTACCTCGGTGCCACGCACTGTGTCGGCGTCGGCAACGGCACCGACGCCGTGGAACTGGCGCTGCGCGCGGCCGGTGTCGGGCACGGCGACGAGTGCGTGCTGCCGGCGAACACGTTCATCGCGACCGCCGAGGCCGTTGCCCGCTCCGGCGCCACGCCCGTGTTGGTGGACTGCGAGCCCGACACCGGGCTGATCAGCCCGTCCGCGGTTGCCGCGGCGATGGGGCCCCGCACGAGGGCCGTCCTGCCGGTGCACCTGTACGGGCAGGCTGCGGCCGTCGAGCAGGTCCGGGCGGCGGCCGGGGGTGCCGTCGTGGTGGAGGACGCGGCACAGTCGCAGGGCGCTCGCCGCCACGGCCGCGCCGCCGGCACGCTCGGCGACATCGCGGCGACCAGCTTCTACCCCGGCAAGAATCTCGGCGCCTACGGCGACGGCGGTGCCGTCATGACCAACGACGACGAACTGGCCGACAACATCCGGCTGCTCCGCGACCACGGTTCGCCGCGCCGCTACGAGCACTCGGTGCTCGGCTTCAACAGCAGGCTGGACACGCTGCAGGCCGTGGTGCTGTCGGCGAAGCTGCGGCGGCTGGACGGCTGGAACGACGGTCGACGCAAGGCAGCCGAGCGGTACCAGGAACTGCTGGCCGACCTGCCGTCGGTGGTCCGGCCGGTGGTGGCCGAGGGCAACGAGCCGGTGTGGCACCTGTACACGGTGCTCGTGCCGGAGCGGGACAGGGTGTTGGGCGCGCTGCACGAGGCCGGCATCGGGGCGGGCATCCACTACCCGACGCCGATCCACCTGACCGGTGCGTTCGCAGGCCTCGGTTACCAGGCCGGTGCGTTCCCCAACGCCGAACTGCGGGCCGACCGCCAGCTGTCGCTGCCGATCTTCCCGGAAATCACCGAAGCGCAGCAGGAACGGGTGGTCGACGTGCTGGCCGGGGCGTTGCGATGACCGACGTCTTCGTGCATCCCGCCGGTTTGTGCGAGAGCGACGACGTCGGCGCGGGCACCAGGGTGTGGGCGTTCGCGCACGTGCTGCCCGGTGCCGTCGTCGGCCGGGACTGCAACATCTGCGACGGTGCGTTCGTGGAGACCGGCGCTGTGCTCGGTGACCGGGTGACGGTCAAGAACGGCACGCTCGTGTTCGCCGGTGTGACGTGCGAGGACGAGGTCTTCCTCGGCCCGAACGTGTTGTTCACCAACGACTTGCGGCCTCGGGCCGCGCTGCGCAAGGGTGCCGACGAACTGCTCACCACGCTGGTCCGGCGCGGTGCCAGCCTCGGTGCCGGCGTGGTCGTGGTGTGCGGCCACACGATCGGCGAGTACGCCTTCGCGGCGGCCGGTTCCGTTGTCGCACGGGATGTCCCGGCACACGCGTTCGTCGCCGGCAACCCGGCCCGGCAGAAGGGCTGGGTCTGCACGTGCGGGAACAGGTTGAGCGCCAACCTGTTCTGCCCCGCGTGCGGTCTCCGCTTCGAACCGGGCCCGGACGGCGGCCTCCGCCAGTCAGCCGCGGCCGTCGCAAGCATCTGACCGCAACAAGTTCGAGGTGTCGCTTCGCTCCTGGCGCGCCAAGGCTCAGCCCAGGTCGCGGAACAGCTTGCGCATCGGCCACACGAACGGGACGTACACCGCCAGGCCGAGCACACCACCGATCAGCAGCCGCTCGAACGACGGCGGCGTGTGCCACCGCACCAACAGCAGCACGACGACCAGCACCGCACAGCCCAGCACCGGCCGGACCACCGCCTTGCCCAGCTTGCCGACCGGCATACCGGTCTTGCGCACAGCCCACACGAACGCCGGTAGCACCAGCAGCACGGCGACCGCCGCGTGTGCCCCGCCGACGCCCCGGATGCCGTCGGCCATGGCGCCGATCGGCAGGAAGACCACCAGCGCGACGAACCAGCCAGCTTCCAACCACATCGTGCGGTTGGCGAGGCCGAGCGCCACCAGGTAGTCGTAGCCCAGCTCACTGGCCACCCGCACCGCGCCGAGGATCACCAGGAACTCCAGCGCCCCGGTGGCGCCCTTCCACTCCTGGCCGTACAGCGTGGTCACGATCGGCAGCGCCAGCAGCCCGAGCAGCGCGCACACCGGCAGCGTGCACGCCATCAGCAGGCCGGCCAGCCGGGCCAGCACCTCCTGGCGCCGCTCCGGATCGTGCTGCACCCGGGCGAACGCGGCCAACGACACGCGCCGCACCACCGTGGAGAACATGTTCACCGGCCAACTGGCCAGGTTGAACGCCTGCAGGTACAAGCCCAACGCGACCGCGCCCAACAGGTGGCCGGTGACCACGTAGTCGACGTTCAGCATCGCGAACACCAGCAGGCTGGCACCGGCCAACGGCAGGCCGAACCGGATCAGCTCGCCGGCCTTCTCCCGGTCGAAGCCAGGCTTGGGCCACAGCTCCACCAGCCGGAACAGCAGTACGGCGGACAACCCGTTGCCGACCAGCCGACCAACGGCGAGGCTCCAGGGCCCGAACCCGGCCAACGCGAGCGCCACAGTGATCCCGGTGGACAGGCCGAGGTTGGAGAAGTCCACCACCAGCCGCGTGCCCTGCCGGAACTCCCGGTTGACGAACTGCGCCGCTGCCGCCGTCGCACCGTCGATGAGCACGGAACTGCACAGCAGCCGCACGACACCGGTCGCACCCGGCGAGCCGAGTTCGGCGGCGAACTCCGGTGCACCGAACCAGCAGACCAGGAACAGCGCGGTGCTGCTGATCATGGAGATGGTGGTGACGGTCGGCGCGATGTCCCTCGGATTGCCCGGCCAGCGGACCAGCGCGAGACTGACGCCGAGTTCGTTGATGGACAGCACGGCGTTCAGCGCGACCAGCGCGACCGCGAACGCACCGAAGTCCTCAGGTACCAGGATGTGCGCCAGCAGGATGCCGGTGAGCACGGTGCCCACCCTGCCGACCGCCGTGTTGAGCAGGCTCATCCCGAGCGCCTTGGTGACCTTCTGGTCTGGCGGCCCTGTCTCGGTGGGTTCCTCGGCGGCGTCCGGATCGATCGCCGTCACGCGAGTTCCCCCAGCTCTGTTCGACTCTGCTCTGGCCGACCGGAAAGGCTCGTGCCCCTGGAAAGGCTCGTGTCCCTTGAAAGGCTCGTGTCCCTTGAAAGGAAGTGCGTCACGGTGCTGGCGGCGAGCAGGATGGTCAGGCCGTCCAGCGGTACCCGGAAGCGGAGCCGGGTGAAGAACACGGCCAGCAGCAGCACGTTCACCGCGATGGTGATGGCGAGCAGCTTCTCCGTCGGCCGCAGTGGCCACCGCCGGAACAGCACGAGCCGCAGCAGTGCCAGCAGCAGGATCGGGTAGTAGCTGACCGCGGAGAGCAGGTTCTGTGCCGTGCTGCCCTGGCTGGAGGTGGCCAGGTCGTCGTGGTAGGAGAAGTTGTTGGCCACCTTCGCCACATACAGCACGACCGCGCTACCCGGATTGTGCTCGACCCAGTCCAGCGCCTGGCTGGTGTAGAAGTGGTCGACCTCGACCTCACCGTAGTGCCGGCTGACCGCCTGCTGCGAGTACGTCGAGATGTCCACGCTGGTACCGCTGTTCGCGGTCGCGTCGGGACTGTTGCCCAGCAACAGGTTGATACCGTCGTTTGTGGACACCGGCACGAAGGCGTGCAGGGTGACGGCATTTCGGGCGCACCACGCGGCCGGCAGTACCGCCGTGGCCACGAGCAGTACGACCACCGTCCGCCACGCGATCCGCTTGCTGGCCGCGTGCTGCCGCCAGGCCAGCCACGCCACGATGCCCACCGCGGTCACGCCGAACGTGGGCACGGTGAGGGTGAGCAGGCCGCCGACCAGCCCGGCGAACACGGCGATCGCCAGGCGTCGGCCACCGGATCGGCCGTCCTCGGGCAGTGCCCGCATGGCCAGTTCGATCATCAGCAGCAGCAGGAACAGCGCCGGCACCTGCGGGTAGAGCGTGGTCGCCGTGTAGATCAGCAGCGGGTAGATGGCCACCACCACTGCGGCCAGGGCCCCGGTGGCGGGCGAGTGCACCCGCCTGCCCAGCAGGTAGGTGAACCACACCGCGCCGCCCAGCGCGAGCACGCCGACCAGACGCATGGCCAGCACGCTGCCGCCGGTCACCAGGTACACCGGCAGCAGCAGGAACAGGTAGCCGGGCGGTCGGTAGGCGGTCGGCTGGCTGCCGTCCAGGCTGAAGCCGTGGCCGTGTGCCATCGACCTCACGATCCCGACGTAGACCTGCTCGTCGTAGAACCGCAGGTCGCTGCCCAGGATCAGCGAGTAGCCGAGCCCGATCACGACGCTCAGCCCGACCGCGACGAGCGCGATCACGGTGGCGTGCGCGGTCAGCCACTCCCCCAGGCGCCGCGCACGGGACACCGGTTGGCTCCGCGACAGCGGCGGTGCCGCTGGCCTGGCGAGGTGCTCCGTCATGTTCTCCCCCTCGGTCGCGCACCGGACCCCGCTCCAGGTGCCGCCGGCTTTGCCTTCTTGCGTGTGCTGATCCGACCCGTGATGGGCATGAACAGGTTGGGGTCGGCCTTCACCGTTCGCCACAGCGCGCCGCAGATGCCGACCAACATGAAACAGATGCCGGTGGCCATGATGAAGCCGAACGCGTCGTACGTGGCGTCGGCGACCATGATCACGGACAGGCTGGCGAGCAGCGTCTGGGCCAGGTCGCGCAGCACGGGATCCTTGGTGGCCCTACGTATCTGCACCGCTGCGTAGGCGCCCGCGATCAGGACGAAGACCAGCGCAGCGAGACCGATGATGCCGGTCTCCACAAGAGTGCCGAGGTACTGGTTGTCCAACGGGCCGTACTTGTCCGGCAGATAGGTACCGAATCCCCTGCCCAGCCACGGATGTACGGCGATCTGGATCTCGGCGCGCGCGTAGTCCTCGGTCCGGTGCTGGATACTCGGGTCCCCGGACAGGTTGTTGAACAAGCTGAACAGGGTCCCGATCAGGCCTGGCACGAACAGCCGCATGACGCCGGTGAACAGGATCGTGGCGATGATGGTCTGCAACTGCCGCCTCGCGGGCCACGTGGGCAGCAGCACCAGGGCCGCGGCGAGCAGGCCGAGGATCGCGGACCGGGACAGCGACACCATCGCGCCGATCGCGACCGCGACCAGGCACAGCCACCACGGCCACACCCGCCTGCCGTGGTCCTTGGCGCGGAACGCGTAGTGCGCCGCCATCGGGGCCGCGATCGCACACACCACGCCGTACTCGATCGGGTGGCCAGCGGTGCCGGACGGCCTGCGGAAGATGGACCGCTCCAGCAGCGTCTCCACGTCGCCGACCTCACGCAGGCCGGGCAGCACCATGTAGTGCGTCGGGTCGACACCGAGGAAGAACTGGATCAGGCCGATGACCGCCACGAAGGTGCAGCCGTAGACGATCACCCGCAGCAGCTTGTCGATGCGGCCGAGCCCACGCAGCGAGTCGCATGCCACGAAGCCGACCACGACGACGGCCAGGATGGTGATCACACTGCGGTCGGTGGCGTTCAGTTCGTCGGAGGGCAGGTAGCCGTAGGTGGCGTAGCCGTAGGTCGCGAGTTGGCTCAGTGCGAACAGGAACAGCGACGTGCGGACCAGGGTGCGGCCCTTGGCCATGCCGACGGTGTTCACCAACTGGGCGCAGAACCACAGCACGCCCAGCCCCATGCCGATGAGCATGCTGGGCGCCAGCGCGAGCGGGATCGCCGCGACCACCAGGTGGGACGGCAGGATGAACAGCACCGCGCTGTAGACGCACAACAGGGTGGTGCCGTCGGCGCGCTGCTTGTGCGGCGCCCGCTCACCGGCGGGTCGGCCGGCCGTCGGCCTGGCTCCTGGGCGGACCGGCGCATCGCGTCGGACCTTCCGCGGGCCGTCGGCCGTGCCGCGCCGGCCGCCCGCTGTGTCGAGCGTGGTCACGGCTCAGCCGTTGGACGAGTCGGGTGAACGGAACTCGGCGCGTGGCCAGTCGTGGCTCTTGCCGTTGTTGTTCCCGTTGCTGTTGCCGTTGTTCCCGTTGTTGCTGCCGTTGTTGTTCTTGGCGCCGTTGTTGTTCTTGGCGCCGTTCTGGTTGGTCGCGCCGGTCGTGTTGGGCACCTTGTTCGGCACGGGTGCCGGCGGGGCCGGGTGCACGCGCGGCGGCTTGGCAGGGTGCTGCTTGTTGCGCACCGGGCTGGCGCCCACCGGGGCGGGGCCGAACGGCTCCCTGCGCCCGTTGGCACCGATCGGGCCGACCTGCGGGCGCGGCGCGGGCCGCTGGCCGTTGGCCGCGCCGGCACGGACCGGCTGCGGCAGCTGGCGCGGCGGCGGGGCCGGGGTCATCTTGTGGGTCCTGGCGGCCCGCTCGGCGTTCGACTCCTCGACGTCGTCCTCGGTGTCCACCTGCGACTCTTCGATCAGGTCATCGGCCTCGTCGGTCTTGCGCCGCCGACGGTTGATGCTGACACTCTCGAACGCGAACGCGGCGGCCAGGCCCAGCACCAGACCCAGGACCAGGGCGACGCCACCCGCCTTGACCTTGCTGCCGATCTTCGTGGTCGCCGGCGTCGGTGCGACGACGACCTGGGTGCCGATGAACGTGCTCGGCGGGGCGTCCAGGTTCTTCTGCCGAGTGTTCAGTTCGGACTGCGCGTACTTCAGCGCGAGGTCGACCGTCTTCTCGGCCTGTGCCTTGGACGGGGCGTCCGCGATGATCACCACGAACGGGCCACCGGTCTCGCCGTCACCGGCCTGGAAGGTACTGACACCGCCCTGCGCGCCGACCTGGTTCTGCACGGTCGGGCTGCTCAGGCTCTGGATCAGCAACTGGGTGGTGATGGTGAGGCTGCCCTCGAAGTCCAACAGCGGGTTGCCGGGGCCGGTCGCGTCAGCGGGGTTGATCGCCGTGACGCCACCGGAGGTGGGGGCCGTGAGCACGATCGTGCCGGTGGACTCGTACTGGGTGTGTACTGCGAAGAACGCTGCCCCGCCCAGCGCCAGGGACAATACGAACACTGGTACGGACACATACCAACGACGAAGGAGGACACCCATCGTCTTCCAGAAATCCATGGTTCCTCCGAACTCGGTGGCCTCACCCCGGCCGTTCCCGCCGCGGCGTCGCTGAGTGCTCACTCAGCGTCGAGCGGCGGACACACCACCTGCGTCTGATGAATCGAATCACAGGCCGAGACGTTACGTGAGCCGCCCACACTGGGTGATCGATGTATGGTGCGCCACGTGCGCCTCGGATTCGCCTGCGCCTGGGATCCCCTCCCCGAGCCGACCTGGTCCTACACACCATGGCACCTACGCGGGGCCCTACGTGCGCTAACCGATGTCGTCGACATCGGAATGAGCTATCCCACAGCGGTCCGGATGCCCCTGAAAGCCGTGCACGCACGGCGAGTGGACGGTCACTGGGTGTCGATGTGGAAGCACTCCGCGCTGGCACGGGGGTACGCGCAACATGCCCTGCGCCGGGGCGAGTCGGCTACTCCCTGTGACGTCGTGCTGCAGATCCAAGATCTCGCCCCGCTACGCACTCCGTACCTGGTGTTCCAAGATCTCAGCTACGACGTGCTATTGGACGAGCTGGACGCGCACGGCAGTCTCGTCCACTTCCCGTCCCTGACCAGGTCGGACGCGCAGCGGCTGCGGGACCGGCAGCACCGGATCTATCAGGGCGCCGCCGGGATCCTGGCGATGAGCCAGTGGTTCGCCGACCACCTCGTCCGGGTGTCCGGCGTGCCGGCTGACCGGGTACACGTGGTGCACCCCGGCGCGTCGGCCGCACTGGCCGATTCGGACAGTGACACCGTTCCCATCATTCGGGAAGGGCCGCGCCGTCGCCTGCTGTTCGTCGGCAAGGATTTCGTGACCAAGTCGGGCGAGCAGGTGCTGGCGGCGCTCGCGCTGCTGCGGGCCGATGTCGACCCGGACATCACGCTGACCGTCGTGGGGCCGAAGGAGTGGCCGCTGCCCGGTGAGCCACCGGCCGGCGTGCGGTTCCTCGGCCGGGTGCCCATCGACCGGGTGCGCGCGCTGTACGCCGAACACGACCTGTTCGTGATGCCGTCGCGGTTCGAAGGCTTCGGCATCGCCCTGGTGGAGGCGCTGTCGCACGGCCTGCCGTGTGTGGCCCGCAAGGCCTTCGCGATGCCCGAGATCGTGCGACCGGGCGACAACGGCGATCTGGTCACCGGCGACGAGCCTGCCGAGTTGGCTGGAATCGTCGCCCGGTTGTTGGCCGACGACGGCGTGTTCGAGCGGGCGGCGAAGCAGGCCGCCGAGGTCCGCAGGTACTACTCGTGGTCACGGGCGGCCGAGGACGTACTGACCGTGGCGACGCGGGTCGCGGCTGGCTGAGCTGCTCGGCCTTGGTCCGGGTTGTCCTTGCCGAGGCTGGCCGCCTCGACGCCTAGTCCCGGAACCACGCTCCGCGCACGGCCGTACCCGCCGCCAGCGCATCCCGCAGCGACGCCGTCGCCAGTCCCCGCTCGCCGAGCTCACCCAGGATCCGCCTGGACAGCTCTCCCCTGTCGAAGCCGGGCGGCGGCCCGTCGTCCACGCCGTCGGACTCGTCGGCGTACCCGTCGTGCAGCAGCAGCACCGACCCGCTCCGCACCGACGCCGTGCGAGCGGTGATCTCGTCCACTGTGTCGTCCTGCCAGTCGGCGGCCTCGTTGCTCCACACCACGGACACCAGACCGGTGGACCGGATCGCCGCCCAGGTGCTCGGCCGCTGCGCGCCATACGGCGGCCGAAACCAGCGAACCTGTTGCCCGGCAAGGTCTTCCAGCTCCCGCCTGCCGTCCCTGGTGCGCTTACGCACCACGGCGGGCGACATCGTGGTCAGCCGGACGTGGTCCACGCCGTGCAGCGCGATCTCGTGACCGGCCGCGACCACGTCGGCCAGCAGGGTCGGGAACCGACGTGCTCGGCCGACCAGGATGAAGAACGTGGCGGTGGTGCCGGCGTCGGCCAGGGCGGCCAGCACCTTGTCGGTGCCGCCGGGCTGTGGACCGTCGTCGTAGGTGAGCACGGCGAGGTCCCGATTCGGCCGGACGGACCGGATCGAACCGATCGGCGCGGTCAGTGGGAGGATCATTCGGCGCACCGTGGTGGCTGGCATGGACCCCATCGTGCCAGCGACCCTCTGTAACGCCCACGCTGCCCAGTCCGATCTGTCCCACGCGAAGCCCGTCGGCAGAACAGCAGGTGAGCACGCATGAAACCAGACGCCGACGACATGCCGGTGTCGGCCGTGACATTGTCGATCGTGATGGTGTCCTACAACGCGGTGGACGAGTTCAGCAAGACCCTTGCCGCGATCACCGGCCCAGCGGCACCCCGTGCGTCGCACGAGATCCTCGTCACTGACAACGGATCCAGCGATGGTGCGGCCGAAGTCGCCGAGGAACTCCTCGGCTCAGCAGCCGTGCGCAGGCTCGGCAGCAACACCGGGTTCGGGTACGCCGTGAACCGCACGGTGGAACGAGCCAGTGGTGACTACGTGTTGCTGCTCAATCCGGACGCGCGACCCGACCCGGGCGCGATCGACGCGCTGCTGGACCATCTGCGATCCCGACCTGCCGACGGCATCGTCGGCGGCCGGACGGTCAACCCGACGGGCCAACTCGAACCGCGCAGCTGCTTCGGGCGGATCACCGCTTGGAGCATGACCTGCTGGGCGCTCGGGCTGTCCTCGGTGGCCAGACACAACAGGTGGCTGGCGCCCGAATCGCTGGGCACGTGGCAGCGGGACACGGTGCGGCACGTCGACGTGATCAGCGGTGGCCTGCTGCTCACCGCACGGTCCACCTGGGAGCGACTGGGCGGCTTCGATGAGACCTACCTGATCTACGGCGAGGACCAGGACCTGTGCCTGCGCGCCACCGCCGAGGGTTTCCACCCGTCGATCACCCCTGCAGCCCAGGTGATGCACGCGGTCGGCGCGTCGTCGAGCACCAAGGTCGGCCGGGATGTCCTGGTGTTGACCGGTCGGGCCACGATCGTGCGGCTGCACATGGGCCGTTGGCGCGGGTACGGCCTGTTCGCCATGCGGGCCGGTGTCGCGCTGCGATCGCTCGCCGAACGCATGCTCGGCCGTCGACAGGGCCGCTGGACGTCGGTCTGGCAGCGCAGGGCGGAGTGGGCGAACGGCTGGCAGCCGGGCGCACGGCTGCCAGTGGTGACCACAGGGCAGGCGGCCTGATGAGCGAGTCCCTGGCCGGTGTCGTCATCCCGGCGCACGACGAGCAGGCCGTGATCGCCCGTTGCCTGCGGGCCCTGGCCAGCGGTACCCGAAAGGGTGAACTTGACATCATCGTCGTGGCCAACGCGTGCCACGACGACACGGCCGCGGTGGCGAAGGCGGCAGGCGCCGTCGTGCTGGAGACGCCGATCGCCGGCAAGGCCAACGCGCTGCGCATCGGTGACGAGCGGTGCGGCACGTTCCCCCGGCTCTACCTGGACGCGGACAGCGAACTGACCGGTGACGCGGTCCGCGCCATGGTCGCCGCACTGAACGAAACCGGCGCTCCGGCCTGCGCCCCGACTCCGGACTTCGACCTGGCAGGCGCGTCCTGGCCGGTGCGGGGCTTCCACCGTGCGCTGCGGGCGTTGCTGGGTGAACGGTCCAGCCTGTCCGGTGCGGGCGCCTACATGCTCAGCGCGGCAGGGCACCAGCGGGTGTTCCCGATGCCGGACGTGCTCGCCGACGACGGCTGGGTGCACAGGACGTTCCAGGCCGACGAGCGGATCGTGGTGCCCACGGCGCGGGTCGCGGTCCGGCTGCCCAGATCGGTGCCCGCCGTGATCCGCAGGCGGGCCAGGGTGCGGCTGGGCAATCAGCAGTTGGACCGGCTCGGCCGCCCGGCGACCGAGACACCGCTGTCACCCGGCGCGCTGGTCGGCCTGGTGCGGCGGCGCGAGGTGTCGCCCGCCGACGCTGCCTGTTTCCTCGGGGTGCTGTTTGCTGAGCGCGTCGTCGCGCGCTGGCGGGCGGCCCGAGGCACGAGCGACACGTGGTCGCCCGATCTGACCACCAGAGGCTGAGGAGGGGAGTCGACATGACCCGAGGCCCACACGTACTGATCATCGTGCAGAACCTGCCCGTGCCGCTGGACCGGCGGGTGTGGCTGGAGTGCCTCGCACTGACCGCGGCGGGCTACGAGGTGTCGGTGATCTGCCCGAAGGGACCTGGTGACCCCGGCTACCAGGAACTGGACGGCGTGCACATCTACAAGTACGCCCCACCGCGCCAGGCCGACGGCTTCGTCGGTTACGCGTGGGAGTTCGCGTACTGCTGGGTGCGCACCGCCCTGCGCACCGTCTCGGTGTACCGGCGGCGGCCGTTCCAGGTCATGCAGGCGTGCAACCCGCCGGACATCTACTGGTCGCTCGCGCTGCTGTGGCGGGTACTCGGCGTGCGGTTCGTGTTCGACCATCACGACCTGAACCCGGAGGTCTACCGGTCCCGCTTCGGCGAGCCGACCGGGCTGACCGGCAAGCTGCAGCTGAAGGCGCTGTACTGGCTGGAGCGGCGCACGTTCCGCACGGCGCGCCATGTGATCTCGACCAACCAGTCCTACCAGCGGATCGCCTGGCAGCGCGGCAACGTGCCACCGGAGCGCACCACCGTGGTCCGGTCGGGCCCGGACACGTCGGTGATGCGGCCGGGCACCCCGGTGCCCGAACTGCGCAACGGCCGCAAGCACCTGGTGGCCTACCTGGGCATCATGGGTCCGCAGGACGGTGTGGACGGTGTCCTGCGGGTGGCCGAGCACGTGGTGCGCCGGCACGGCAGGACCGACGTGCAGTTCGCGCTGCTCGGCTTCGGCGACTGCCTGGCCGACCTGCGGCGGCAGAGCACCGAACTGGGCCTTGACGACTTCGTCGAGTTCACCGGCCGGGTCGGCCCCGACCAGATCGGCCGCTACCTGTCCACGGCGTCGGCAGGCGTGTCACCTGATCCGCTGAGCCCGCTCAACGACGTGTCGACCATGAACAAGACCATGGAGTACCTTGCCTTCGGGCTGCCGGTCGTCGCGTACCGACTGACCGAGACCGTCGTCTCCGGCGGCTCGTGCGCGGTCTACATCGAGCCTGGCGACGAGGCCGGTTTCGCGGACGCGCTGGTGGAACTGCTGGACGACCCGGACCGGATGGCCGAACTGGGCGTGGCCGGTCGGCAGCGGGCCGAACAGGTACTGGACTGGCGGCCGCAGGCGGAGGCCTACGTGTCGGTCTACGACGGGCTGTTCGGTCTGACCAGGGCCAACACACACACCGAGGCCGCAACGGCCGAAGAACAGGTTGGGTGAGGGACATGTTCGCACGGCGCATCGCGGTGATCGGCACGGGATACGTTGGCCTGACGACGGGGGCGTGTCTCGCTTCGCTCGGTCACCGGGTGGTCTGTGCCGACGTGGACGAGGCCAAGGTGGAGCGGCTGCGCCAGGGCCAGGTGGACATCATGGAGCCCGGCCTGCCCGAACTGGTCCGCGAGGGCCAGGCGGCCGGCAGGCTCTCGTTCGTGGTGGGCGCCAAGACCGCGATCACCGATTTCGAAGAGGGCCCCGAGGTGGTCTTCCTGTGCGTGCCGACGCCGATGGGTGTCGGCGGCATGGCGGACCTGAGCTCCGTCGAGTCGGTCATCGACGAGGTCGGTGAGCAGCTGCAGCCGAACAGCGTCGTGGTGAACAAGTCGACCGTGCCGGTGGGCACCGCCGAGCGCACCGCCGAACTGCTGGGCAGGCCGGACGTCAGCGTCGTCAGCAACCCGGAGTTCCTGCGCGAGGGCGCCGCGGTGCACGACTTCCTGCACCCGGACCGGATCGTGGTCGGCTCGGTGTCCCAGGACGCGGCCGAGCGGGTGGCGTCGCTGTACGCCCGGCTGGGCGCGCCGACCGTGCTGACCGACGCGGCCAGCGCCGAACTGGTCAAGTACGCGGCGAACTGCTTCCTGGCGATGAAGCTGTCCTACATCAACTCGATCACCGAGCTGTGTGAGCGGCTGGGCGCCGACATCTCCGACGTGACCGAGGGCATGGGCTACGACCGGCGGATCGGCCAGTCCTCCATGTCGCCCGGTCCTGGCTGGGGCGGCTCCTGCCTGCCCAAGGACACCGAGGCCATGCTCCAGGTGGCCGACTTCGCCGACTACGAGTTCCGGCTGCTGCGGGCCACCATCGACACCAACACCCGGCAGCGCCAGCGGATGGTGGAGAAGGTCCGGCTCGCGGTCACCGGCCAGCGTGGCGGCTCGCTGTCGCACACCAGGATCGCGGTGCTCGGGCTGACCTTCAAGGCTGGCACCGACGACCTGCGGGACTCCCCCGCACTGGCGGTGGCCGCGCTACTCCGCCAGGCCGGTGCCGACCTGGTCGGCTACGACCCTGCGCTGACCGGCGACCGGCCGGAACTGTCGGCGCTCACCGTGGTGGACGACCCGTACCTGGCCGCGAAGGACGCCGAGGCGCTGGTCGTGCTCACCGAGTGGCCCGAGTTCCGCACCCTGGACTGGGCGCGGCTGGCCACCGTGGTGAGCCGCCCGATCGTGGTGGACCTGCGCAATCTGCTCGACGCGGACGTGTTGCGCAGGGCCGGCTTCGCCTGGACGGGCCTGGGCAAGCGCAGCTGACCCGCCAACCGTCTGATCGTGGCAGACTGCGCCCCGAGCCAACGACGGTTGTGTAGGAGGAATCAGTGGCGGCATCTGACACGTTCGTGATCGTGGGAGGCGGGCTGGCCGGCGCCAAGGCTGCCGAGGCGCTGCGTGAGCAGGGCTTCGACGGTCGGGTGGTGCTGATCGGCGCCGAAGTACACCTGCCGTACGAGCGGCCGCCGCTGTCCAAGGACTACCTGGCCGGCAACGCGGAGCGGACCAGCTTCGAGGTGCACGACGAGGCCTGGTACACCGCCCACGCCATCGAGCTGCGGCTCGGCGTGAGCGTGGACGCCATCGTCGCCGACGCGCACGAGTTGGAACTGTCCGACGGCACCCAGCTCAGCTACACGAAGCTGCTACTGGCCACCGGGTCCAGCCCGCGCACGCTGTCGCTGCCCGGCGCCGACGCGGATGCCGTGCACTACCTGCGCACCGTCGGCGACTCGGAGCAGATCAAGGATCTGCTCACCGAAAGCGCCCGGCTGGTGGTGATCGGGGCAGGCTGGATCGGCCTTGAGGTGGCCGCGACCGCTCGGCAGTCCGGTGCCACCGTGACCGTGCTGGAGTCAGCGGAACTGCCGCTGCTGCGGGTGCTCGGCCCCGAGGTGGCCGAGGTGTTCGCCGACCTGCACCGGGAGAACGGCGTCGACCTGCGGCTCGGCGTGCACACCGAGGAGATCATCGTCGAGGACGGCGCCGTGACCGGTGTCCGGCTGGCCGGTGGCGAGGTCGTGCCGGCGGATGCCGTGCTGATCGGCATCGGCGCCGTACCCAACCTCGGGCTGGCCGAAGCTGCCGGGCTCACCCTGGACAACGGTGTCGTGGTGGACGCGGGCCTGCGCAGCAGCGACCCCGACATTTTCGCGGCCGGTGACATCGCGAGCGCCATGCATCCGTTGCTGGGCCGGCACATCAGGGTCGAGCACTGGGCCAACGCGCTGAACCAGCCCGCCACCGCTGCCACCGCGATGCTGGGCAAGGAAGCCGCCTACGACGAACTGCCCTACTTCTTCACCGACCAGTTCGACCTCGGCATGGAGTACCTGGGCCTGGTCGAGCCGGGTGGGTACGACCGCGTGGTGTTCCGGGGTGACAAGGCGGCCCGCGAGTTCATCGCGTTCTGGTTGTCCGGCAACCGGGTGCTGGCCGGGATGAACGTGAACGTCTGGGATGTCGGCGACCCGATCAAGGCGCTGATCCGGTCCGGCAAGGAGATCGACCCTGATCGGTTGGCCGACCAGGACGTGCCGCTGGACCAGCTCTGACCACCATGACGGATCGCAAGGACGTGGTGATCGTCGGCGGTGGCCACAATGGACTGGTCGCCGCCTGCTACCTGGCCCGTGCCGGGCTTTCCGTGCGGGTACTGGAAAAGGCGCCCGCGATGGGCGGCGCGGCCGTGTCGTTCCGGCCGTTCGCCGGTGTCGACGTGCGGCTGTCCCGGTACTCCTACCTGGTCAGCCTGCTGCCGAAACAGATCATCGACGAGTTGGGGCTGCCGATCCGGCTGTTGCGCCGGGAGGTCTCGTCGTACACGCCGGTGGCGCACGACGGTCTCCTGGTGGATACGGCTGACCCCGCGGGCACCGAGGCGTCGTTCCGCAGGATGACCGGCGGTGACCAGGATTTCCGGCGCTGGCAGGACTTCTACCGGATGACGGCGTCGGTCGCGGAGCGCTTGTTCCCGACCGTGACGCAGCCGCTGCCCAGCCGGGAACAGGTCCGTGAGCTGGTTGGCGACCCGGGCACGTGCCGTGCGCTGTTCGACGAGCCGCTCAACGCTGTGCTGGAGCGCACGTTCACCGACGACACGGTGCGCGGCGTGGTGCTGACCGACGCGTTGATCGGCACGTTCGCTGCCGCTGACGACGGGGCGCTGCGGCAGAACCGGTGCTTTCTCTATCACGTGATCGGCAACGGCACCGGCGACTGGGACGTGCCGGTCGGCGGCATGGGCGCGGTGACCGGTGCGCTGGTGGACGCCGCGGTGCGGGCCGGTGCGGAACTGGTCAACGGTGCCGAGGTGCGGTCGGTGGACCCGGACGGCGTCGTCGGCTACGTGTTGGACGGCCAGGAGGTGTCCGTGGCCGCCGGGCACGTGCTGGCCAACGTGGCGCCGTCGGTGCTGGCCGGGCTGCTCGGCGAGACCCAGCAGGAGCCGGAAGGCGCGCAGCTCAAGGTGAACATGGTGCTGAGCAGGCTGCCCCGGCTGCGCGACCCGCATGCCGATCCTCGGCGGGCCTTCAGCGGCACGTTCCACGTCCACGAGGGCTATCGGGAACTGGCCACGGGCTACGCGGAGGCGGCCGGTGGTGCGGTGCCGAGTGTGCCGCCGTGCGAGATCTACTGCCACTCGCTGACCGACCCGTCCATCCTGGGACCAGCGGAACAGGCCGCGGGCGCGCACACGCTGACGCTGTTCGGGCTGCACATGCCGGCCAGGCTGTTCGACGACCCGGCCGCGAAGGAGGCAGCGCTGCGGGCCACGGTGGCGTCGCTGGACTCCGTGCTGGCCGAGCCGATCGAGGACTGCCTGTGGCGGGACGAACAAGGCCAGCCGTGCATCGAGGCGAAGACCCCGCTGGACCTGCGCCAGGAGTTGGCGATGCCGGGCGGCCACATCTTCCACGGTGACCTCGCGTGGCCGTGGGCCGAGGACGACGCCGAGGTGGGCACGTGGGGCGTGGCGACGGCGCACGAGCGGATCCTGCTGTGCGGTGCCGGGGCGCGCAGGGGCGGCGGTGTGAGCGGAATCCCTGGCCACAATGCGGCCATGGCGGTGCTGGAAGCCCTAGCCTGACCTCCTGTGACGATCCCCGAGTACCGCCAACACAGGTTCACGCCGCCGCCTGGCTCGACCGTCATCGTGCTGGTCCGACACGGCGCTTCCGCACCGGCCCGGGCCGACCAGCCGTTCCCGCTGGTGAACGGGCACGGCGACCCGGAACTGGCGCCGGAAGGCGTCGCGCAGGCCAAGCTGGTCTGTGACCGGCTGGCCGACAGCGAGCCGTTGGACGCGATCTACGTGACCCCGCTGCGCCGCACGTCGCAGACCGCGGCCCAACTGGCGGCGCACACCGGGCTGACGCCGGTCGTGGTCGACGATCTCGTCGAGGTGCATCTCGGCGAGTGGGAGGGCGGGCTGTACCGGCAGCGGGTCGCCGAGGGCCACCCGTTGGCCCTGCAAATGCGCGCCGAGCAGCGCTGGGACGTCGTGCCGGGGGCGGAGTCCACGGAACACCTGCGGACCAGGGTGCGGCGCGGCATCAGCCAGATCGCAGCGGACCATCCCGGCCAGCGGGTCGCCGTGTTCACCCATGGCGGCGTGATCGGGCAGATCCTGGCCGAGGCCACAGCGAGTCGACCGTTCGCGTTCATCCGCGCCGACAACTGCTCGATCTCCATGCTCGCGGTGACCGAGGCAGGCTGGATCGTGTTGGGCTACAACGACACCAGCCACCTGTACAACTAGGCTTCGGGGTTATGGCCGAGCAGCGGTTTTCGCTTCTCCGTGCCTGATCGGCCGGGTGACGAGTTTGGCGTAGCACGCCGGGATCGCGTCACTGTTCGCATGGTCGTGGGCCCGGTACGCGCTCGGGCTCTCGCCGACCAGCTCGGTGAACCGTGTGCTGAACGAGCCGAGCGAAGTACAGCCGACCTCGAAGCACACCTCGGTCACCGACAGGTCCCCACGGCGCAGTAGCGCCATGGCGCGTTCGATCCGCCGGGTCATCAGGTAGCTGTAGGGCGTCTCGCCGAACGCGGCACGGAAGCTGCGCGAGAAGTGTCCTGCTGACATCAGGGCACCACGCGCCAGCGCCGGCACGTCCAGCGGCCGGGCGTACTCCCGGTCCATCCGGTCACGTGCCCGCCGGAGCAGGACGAGGTCCTCCTGTGTCACCTGGCCAGCATCGCACAGCTCAGGACACGACGCGGTCGAGCACGACGCGGAACGTGTCGCGGTCCACGACGGGCGGCTCGTCGGCGAGCCATTCACCGATCTCCATCACGAACCGCTCCTGGCTCATCGGCGGTGCGACCGCGTCCGGCGACTCGCCGGTCGTCACGTCGCCTGCCCGGCTCGGGTAGACCACCAGCACGCCGCGGACCTCGATACCGGGCAACAGTTCCCGGTACGCGGCGACCGCCTCGGGCAGCCGGATGGCGCCACCGCGGAACGGGTGCCCGTTGCGCCACACGTCGCCCTGTTCGTCGGCGGTGTAGTGGCCGGGCAGCCACATCTTCGACTCGATCAGCACCAGCCGGTGGCCGCGCAGGACGGCGTGGTCCACGTCCGCGAACACCGAGTCCGGCCAGGCCAGCCCGTGGAAGATCCGGACGGCGGGCAGCGGCGCGACGTACTCGCCGAGCAGCCGGGCGGTCAGCTGCTCGGCCAACTGGTCCTGCTCGGTGCCCGGCTGGCCGTACACGATCAGGCTGCCCGCCTCGGCGTGGAACGCCCGGTCGGCGAGCCTCGCGAGTATGTACTCCCTGGTCAATCGGTAGACCAGCACGGCGGTCGCCGCGATCATCAGCCACAGCACGACCAGCAGTGCGAACGCGTGGATCGGCAGCACCAGGACGAGCAGGACCAGCACCAGCCACATGCCCAGTCCGCCGAACACGACCGGCGCGGCAGGCCCGATGGACGGCACGTACCGCACCCGCTGCGGCGAGTGCACCGCAGGCCACCACGGGACGGTGTCCCGGTCCAGCCGCAGGCGGGGTGGCACGAAGTTCGGGTCGGCGCCGAATCCACGCAGCCTGCCGGTCTGGCCGGTGCGCTGTTTCGGCGTTCTGGCACCCCGGGCCGGGCGGCTGGTCGGCCGTGGCGCCACCGGACGGTCGTCCCGGTCGTAGTCGGCACGCAGGGCGGGATCGCTCAAGGTCTCGTAGGCTTGGCGCAGCATGTGGAAGGTGCCAGCGGTGCCACCGGCGTCCGGGTGCATGACCTTGGCCAGCGACCGGTACGCCGACCTGATGTCGGCGACCGACGCGCCCCGGTCCACGCCGAGCAATTCGTAGTAGTCGACCCCGCCCACTCCGCCGCCCTATCTGCCGCGCCTGGGGTCACACGATATGGGGTCACGGTCCGCACTGCCACGCCGCCCGGCCACCTCATCCGGTTCCGGCCTGGTGTAATGGCGCGGTGCAGCGCCATCCGGCCCATTGACCGGCAATGAAGTCACCCGATTGGTTGATCTGGCGCCGCTACTCGACCGGACTCGCCACACACCGGCGCCGACCATCACCTCGCCCGCTTCCGCACGGTGCGGTCCCGGCAGGCTGGCCGAGTTGGCCACGCTGGCCGGCGACGCCGCGTGCTACCGCCGCAGCGTTTCCAGCTTCGCGCGGAGGTCGTCGGGTACGTCATCGAAGGCGAACGTGCCGTTGTCCAGCTTTTCCAACAACCATTTGACCAGGTCGTCGACTTCCCTTTCCGCATTGACCATGAGTGCTTCGGTACCCGTGCCGCACCGGCCCCGGTACTGCGGCAGCGAACTCCGGATTTTTGTCGCCAAATCGGCGAGCATGTCGACCCCGTCGACATCGACGTCCCACGTCTGGTTCTGGGCAATCATCTGGATGGCCGAACTTAGATAGTCCCGCCAAGATGCCTCCCACGCAGGGACGACAGCATCGGTCGCAACACGGGTGGCCAGCCGGAGACGCGCGATGTCAGCCGCAGGAAGATTGTTCGCGATAGTGTTGATCACCTCGGCTGGCAGGCTGCCCAGCAGGGTATCGAGATTGTAGTTGTATGCTTCGTTGAGGGCCGCGACAAGCACTTCTCTGTCCAGCGGCGAAACGTCACCCACGCCAGAAGCGGACTGATCACCTTCGGGTTCCATTGCGCGACCTCCTACATTCCGCCGAATTGTCGTCAAAAAGCTATCACCGGAATTCGGCAGAATTGGCAGGACTGCGCAGTCCAAGAGGCACCGAGGACTACCCGGAAGTGCAGCACAGAGTGCGGTCGCGTGCTGCGGCCACCAGACGGTCAGACCCTCGCTTCTGGGCCTCGCAACGTGATCGTCGTCCACGCGCCTACGTGGATGCGGTCACCGTCGCGGACCGGCACCGGCACGTCGTTGGCGATCGGTTCCAGGTCGTCGTTCAGCGTGGTGCCGTTGGTGGACCCCGGATCCACCACCACCCAGCCGCCACCCTCCTGCGCCAACAGCACCGCGTGCAGGTGCGACACCCCGGGATCCTGCGGCGGCCCCGTCAGATCGATCTCCGGCTCCAGCCCACGGCTACGGCTCATCCTGCCGATCCGGATCTGCTCACCGGCCAACGAGAACTGCCGGTCCGGGCAGTAGGCCGGAAAAGTAATGGTGGGCACGTCCGGGCCGTCCTGCTGTCGCACCGCGTCGAAGTACTCGCGGTCCGCCGTGACGAGCGCCGACCAACCATTGGCGGTAGCAACCGGAGCAGGTGCAACAACAGGAACCACGACAGGAGGCGTCCGGCTCGCTCCGGCGACGAAGTCGTAGCTGCATCCCTCACAGAACCGCCCGGTGCGCGGCTCACCACACTCTGGGCACACCTCGGCCGGCAGTTCCGGCGCCGTCACCACCGTCGGCGCAGGCGTCGGAGCCGCACCGCCGATCGCGAGGCCACACACGTCGCAGAAGTCCGCGCTGGTCGAGTCGTGCCCGGCTGGGCAACTGGGCATGGTCAACCACCTCTCGTGACTAGGAGCTCTTACGTACCCGGGAGGTCTTCGTGGACCTGGTGTCCAGCGTCATCGTGTCGACGTCGCTCACCTTCGCCTTGAGCCGTACCGTCCCGGTCACCGGGTCGTCGATGTCCACCACCTTGGACAGCAGTTCCGCTGTGTCGGTGTTGCCGGACTTGGTCGCCAGCGCCACGGCCCGACCGAGCTTCGCCGTCGCCGTGTCCAGGTCGCCGGACTTGCGCGCCTCAAGGCCTTCCTGGATCACGCCGGCCAACTCGGCCTGACCGGTGTAGTGCGCGACCTCCGGGTTGATCCTCGTCGACAGCACCATGTCGTCGGTCCATGTGGCCTTCGCCAGGCCCTGGCCGAGGATCACGTCCTCGCCGCCGGTACCGGTCAGCACCAGGCTGATCCGGCCGGCCAGCATCACGTCGCCGACGCCGGCCGGCTTGACCTCGACACACACGTGGTAGTCGCGGCTCTCCTCGCCCCACGACCCGGTCGGGTAGTCGCCGACCTGAGCGCTCTTGGCCATTCTGCGGCCGGTCAGGTCCACCACCTCGGGCGCGACCAGTTTCACGAACTTCACGCTGGCACCCTGCGGCGTCCACAGCCGCAGCACGACGTCCGCGACGGCCTTGCTCATCGCCGCGTCGGTCATCTTGCGGAAGTCCTCTTCCAGCCCGGCCGGGTCGGCGATGATGTCCACCGTGCCCAACAGCGCTGTGGACACCCGGCGCAGTTCCTCGACCTCCCAGTCGGTGCCCACACCACGGCAGTCGCAGACGAACTTGCCGTCGCACTCGGCCAGTGTCGCCGCCAGCGCGGCCGGGCTCTCGTGCTCGTTGCGGCCGTCGGTCAGCAGGATCGCGTGCCGGATCGTGTTCTGGTACGGCAGGAACAACTGGTTGGCCAGGTTGAGCCACCGGCCGATCGCGGTACCGCCGCCGGCCTTCAGCCCGTTGATCGCCGACTTCGCGGCCGCGCGGGTCCGCACGTCGGCCGCCACCAGGCCACCCTGCTGCGGGTACACCAGCCTGGCCTGGTCGGTGCCCGCTATGACGGCGAAGGCGACACCGTCGCGCAGCGCGTCGACAGCGGCCGCGCACGCCTGCCGGGCCGCGATCATCTTGCCGCGCGGGTAGTCCATCGAGCCGGAGCAGTCGACGATGATCACCTCGGCAGCGGCCGAACCGGACCCACCACCGCTGGACTCCGTGACGCCGCCCGACGTCACCGTGACGATCGCGTTGACCTCGGTGGCGCCCTGGTGCAGGTACTCGTTCTGGTAGATGTCGACGCGGAAGTTCGGGTGCGCGCTCATGACTCCGTACTCCTCGTGCTGTTGGTCAGCGGGTAGGGCACCACCACGACGGTCACGTTGTCGTGGCCACCCCGGTCGATCGCCAGTGCGGTCAGTTCGGCCGCCGCCACGAACGGCGCGTCGACGGCCTTCGGCAGCGCGGCCTCTGTCAGTTCCTCTGCGCCGGGCAGGTAGTTCCACAGGCCGTCACTGCACACCAGGACAACGCCCGGCCCGGTCGGTCGGATGGTCCGCACGTGGGGCGTGACGACACCCGCGTCCGCGCCGAGCCACGCCACCAGGGCGTGTGATCGCGGGTCGGCGAACGCCTGGTCCTCGGTCAACTGACCCGACTCGACCATCCGCTGCGCCCACGAGTCGTCCACGGTCACGCAGGACGAGTCGGCCTGGTCGTCGGCGGCGAGCCAGTAGGCCCTGCTGTCCCCCACCCAGCCGACGGTCACGTCGTCGCCCGCCACCACGGCGGACACGTACGTGCAGGCCGGGGAGTTGCGCGCGTCCGGTCCGGTCAGCGCGGTCACCGCGGCCAGTGCGGCGGCCACCGCGTCCTTGGTGGCGTCCTCCAGGTCCGTCCCACCGCGGGCCGCGACCAGCAGCACATCGGCTGCCGCGTCCGCAGCCGCCTTCGACGCATCGTCCGGACGGTCCGATGTGGACACGCCATCGCAGACCACGGCGACGACGTGCGCCAGTTCGCCGGAAGGGTCGGCGGTCACCCGCAGCGCCATCGCGTCCTCGTTGCGGTGGTGCCGCAGGCCCTTGTCGCTCACTCCGGCCACGCCTGCCAGGTCCAGCTCCACCCGGTCGCGCACGGCCGGCTGGGCGAAGCCGCACTGCATGCAGAACCCGTCCTGGTCGATGTCCGGACCGCCACAAGCAACGCAGCCACGAGGTGCCGGCATCGTGCCGGTGTCCGGCGTACCGGCGCTGACCAACAGCAGGTCGTTGCCGCAGTTCTCGCAGAACCGGTCCCCGGCCAGGGTTTCCGCGCCACAGTCCGGACACCCGCTGGCCGGCCCACTGTCCACGACGGACTCGTCAGTCATCGCCTACACCCACGTCACCGGGCGAACCGAGTTCGCCCTGTCGACGAGCGCCACTCGCTGGTCCGCGGTGTCGGACAGCCGCGCCAGCGATCGGTAGCACCGCTCCAGCCCCAGCCGCAGGTCCCGCTCGGTGAACGCGCAGCCGAGCACCCGTTTGCCGGCCACCGCGATGGCAGGCCTGCGCGGATCGGCGACCACCCACTGCCGGGCGGCCTCCAGGACTTCGATGGCGATCCGGGTCCGCCGGGCCGCGTCCAGTTCCACGGCGTCCAACCGGGCACCCGCCGTGACCAGGTCCTGCTCTGTCAACTCGGTCGCGGTGGTGGTCCGCATGCCGGCCCGGATCGCGGCCAGTTGCGCGGCCACGTGGTGACTGGAGTTGGTCGGCACCGACTCCAGGACGGCCACCGCACCGGCCCTGTCCTGGCCGGCCGCCAACCGCACCCTGGCCAGGCCGAACGCCGCGCTGACGTAGCTGTGGTCGGTGCGCCACACCAGGTCGTAGTTGCGGGCGGCCGCGGTCGGGTCGCCTGCTGCCTCCCCGGCGAACGCCAACGCCAGCTTGGCTGCCGGCTCACCGGGTAGCCAGCCGTAGACCAGGTCGAAGTGCGCACGTGCTTCCTGCGGCCGACCGGCGACCAACGAGGCAAGGCCTCGGTACCAGGTGACCCGCCAGTCCCCCGGCTCGCTGGCCGCCAACTGGTCGAGGTCGGCGGTCGCGCCTGCCAGGTCGCCGAGTTCGATCTTGGCCCGCGCCACCCGCAGCCGGACCTCGACGGTGTTCAGCGGCGACGCCGCCAGGCTGGCGATCACGGCCCGCGGCTCGGTGGCCGCCGACGTGGCCAGCAGGCCGGCGGCGGCGTCGGTGGTGTCCACCTGCGGCACCGGCAGCGCGGCCACCACCTCGACAGCGTCGGGCAGGCCGGGCCACCGGTCCGGATCGGCGCCGAACACCGCACGCTCCGGGCTGAACAGCGTGGACGCGGACGTTCGCGGCCGGCCGTCCTGGCTGGCCATGATCTCGCGCAGCACACCGAGCAACTGGTCGGCCATGTCGCTGGCCGACTCGAACCTGGCGCTCGGGTTCGGGTCGGTGGCCCTGGCCAGCAGCCGGTGGTAGGAGCCGTACGTAGCCAGCAGCGGCACGTCCGAAGGGTCGGGCAGCGTCTCGCTGTACTTGCCGAGGTAGTCGAAGTTGAAGGTGAGCACGGCCAGCGACCGCGCCACGGTGTACAGGTCGGAGCTGATCGAGGGGCCTTCGGTGGCGACCTCCGGTGCGCAGTAGCCGTCGGTCTTGTAGATGGCGCTCTCGTCGTCGTCGATCCGCCGGACCGCACCGAGGTCGATCAGCTTGATCTGTTCCTGGTCCTGGATCACGTTGTCCGGCTTGAAGTCACAGAACAACAGGCCCTGTCCGTGCAGATAACCCAGCGCCGGCAACACTTCCAGCGCGTACGCGATGGCCTGCGCCACCGGCAGCGGGACGAGTTGGCCGTCCTCGCCGCGCACCGACCGCAGATCCTTGAGCGACTTGCCGCCGACGTACTCCATCACGATGTAGCCGACCATCGTGCCGCTCTTGGGATCCGGGTGCTGCACGAAGTTGTAGATCCGGACGATGTTCGGGTGCTCCACCTCGGCCAGGAACCGCTGCTCGGCGGCTGCCGCGGCCATCGCCTCGCTGTCCCCGGTGTCCAGCAGGCCCTTGAGCACGACCCAGCGGTCGTTCACGTTGCGGTCGCGGGCCAGGTAGATCCAGCCGAGGCCGCCGTGCGCGATGCAGCCGAGCACCTCGTACTGGCCGCCCACCAGATCGCCGGGCACCAGCTTCGGGGTGAACGAGTAGGCGGCGCCGCACTCCCGGCAGAAACCCTCGGTCCGGCCGGGCCGACCGTCCCTGCCTCGGCCGACCGGTTTGCCGCAGTTGCTGCAGAACCGCTTGCGCTCAGCCACTTCCGGGTTGGCCAGCACGGCCTCGGACGGGTCGCGGTAGGGCACCGGCGGCACCTCGACCAAGCCTGCGCCGAGCCTGCCGCGCCGGCTGGAACCCGTCCTGCTGGAGCCGGTCCGGGACGACATCGAGCCGCCGGAACTCCTCCGGCTGCCCCGTACCGACAGCGGGCTGCCGGAGGTGAGGGAGGACGACCGGGGCGAGATCTGATCGGTGCGCACCGATCCGGTGGTCGCCACCGGCACCGAACTGGAGGATACGGCGACCGGCTCGGGCGCCGGTGTCGGCGTAGCGGCGGGCGCCATGCCGCACACGTTGCAGAAACCGTCCTCGATGGCCCCTGTGCACCCTGGTCGCAGGCATGCGGTCATGGCTTTGGCCCCCTAGCTGCGATGGCCTGCTGGTACCGGTTGAGTGCCTTGGTCGCCGCTCGCAGGTCGCACGGAACGGTCCACAGCAGGTCGTAGGCCTCCTGGTACCGCGCGGCGATCTCGGCGTCCTCGGCCAGCCGCAGCTGGGCGGCCTTCACCCGGTATGCATCCAGCCTGCCACGCAGTTCGGCCCGGCGCCCGAGCAGGGCGTCCGCCGTGTCCCGCACGGCGATGGCCCGATCGGCGGCCTCGCTGGTCGCCGTGGCCAGCTCGGTGAGCGCCGTGGAGATCCGCGGCCAGTCATGCCGGGCGACCAGCGCGGACACGCCTGCCAGTTGCCGGCGCAGCGCCGGGGTGCCGTCCGGCACGGTCGCGATGGCGGGCAACGCGATCTTCTCCAGCACCCGGTCGTAGGCGGCCTGTGCCTTGGTCTCCTCGGCGACGACCGCGTCGATCGCCGCCTCCGCCCTGCCGACGCTCTGTTCCAGCTCGGCGCGAACTTCGGCCAGCGCATCCAGTTCGGTGCGTACCGAGGCCAGCCGGGCGGCCAGGTCGTCGCCCGCGGTCAGGTTCGGTGAGCCCGAGCCGGGTTCCCCCGCGTACAGCGAGAGCGGGTCGGCGAACGCTCGGGCACGCAGTTCGGACACCTCGCCGCCGATGGCGTCCAGTTCGTTGAAGAGTGGGTGCCGGGCCTCGCCGAGACCGAGCGAGGCGGACAGCTCGCGTGCCTTGTCCAGCTGGTCGTCCAGTGGGTCGAGCAGCCGGACCGCGGCCGACCACACGTCGTCCGCCGCCACGACGACGTCGGACGCCTGCTGGTATGAGGTGTCCATGCCGGCGACCAGTTCGGCCAGTGTCATCCGGTGCGTGATCGACGTCGGGCCGGTGAGGTTGCGCCGCCCGAGCGGGATCTCCTCGGTGGCCAACTCGACGGCGCTGCCGCGCAGCAGGGTGGTCAACTCGGCCAGCTCGGCGGCACCGGGCCGGTTGCGCCGGGCCCGTACCTCGCGGGCCTTGGCCAACACCGACGTGTACGAGCCGAACCGCTGGTACAGCAGCGCGATGTCGGCGCGGGCGGTCTGCCACCGCTGCTCGGTCCGGCCGGTGAGGGTGGCGCCCTGCAGGAAGGTGTAGCCGGGATGGGCCTCCAGCGCCACCAGCGCCTCGGCGATCCGGTCACCGTCCGTGGTCAACCGGTTCAGTTCCCGGTCGACCACGTCCTGACTGAGCACTGGCACGGGATTCGCCGCCATCGTCGGCATCACACACAGGTCCGGGCGCGGCTCATAAGGTCGGTTTTACCACCACAGCAGCCCTCACGGCGGCAAGATCACGAGAAAGCGGTGGACGCGGTGACGTCACCCGTCGCTCAGTTCTGTCCCGGCAAGCGCCACGAGTACGTCTGCGGCGGTTGCGGCGTCGCACAGTCCCCCGGCCCGCATTCGGTCCGCAGCCACGCCCTGGACATGACGTCGTGCCACGGTGACAGCACAACGGCGGTGCCGCCGATCAGCAGCGTGCCGACCAGGAGCAGTACCACCCCCGCGTGGTCGAACCGGTGCCACAACTCGGGCGCGACCAGCACGGTCAGGATGATCGCGGCGATCCAGACGAACACGTCCACCGGCACGCTGAGCACGCCGAGCGAATGCCACAGCCACGACCACCAGTAACGCATCGTGGCCACCAGTGCCCACGCGAGGCACGTCAGCCCGATCAGCCACCGAATCCTCGGCGGCCCGGCCGCCGTGCGTTCACCGACTCCCGATAATCCGTGCACGGCCACGCTGCGCACCCTCCCACCGCCCCGACCACACTGCCCCCGACGAAGGTGGCGTAACCGCCACGCCGCCCCAGCATCGGTCAGTGAGGGGTCAACCCACAAGGCGGACAGTACGTTGCTTTTCGATCAGACTGCCGCGCTTCGGACAACAGAACAGGACATCCGGCGCAGTTTTCCGATAATCAATCGGCAACCGAATCGAGCCTGCTGGCGCCCAGGCTGATGAACGGCCGCCGCAACGGGTCGACGGCCGTCGTCTCGGCGAGCGCGACGGCCGGTGGCGCACCGGCGGCCAGCCGCCGGTGGTAGTCCGTCATCGCCGCAGCGGCGGCGGCGTCACCGACCCTCGTCACCGGCGCGGTCACCGTGCGGCAGCCGATCGCCAGCAACGCGCCCGCGAACCCCAACGCCTCGTCGCCCGGCCGGATACGGGCCAGCGCCAGTTCGCACGCCGCCAGCACCACGTGCTGCGGCGGCCTGGGCAGCCGGGCGATCTCGTGGGCGTGCAGTGCGCCGTCGGCCAGTTCGAGGCTGGAGAACAACGCGTTCTCCGGCTCGTGCGTGCCGTGCGCGGCCAGGTGCGCCAACCGGGCGCCGTCCAGCGCGGCGAGCACCTCCCGCACGCCGGCCCGGACGCCGTCCAACTGGACGGCGTCCGGGTAGGTCTCCCGTAGCCGACCGATCTCCGCCTCGGCGGCCCGCAGATCCGGACCGGCGGCCAGCACGATGCCACCAGGCTGTCGCGGGCTCGGCGTGCGCATCGCGGTCAGCCACGCCGTCGCGGACGGCGCCACCGACACCGGCCTGCCGTGCAGTGACGGCAGCGCGCCCCACGCCACCGCGTACAGGTCACCGGTCGGCACGACGACGAGTTCCCGGTCACCGACGATGCCGGCCAACGGCCGCAGCAACTGCTCGTCCAGCCGGGCGGCCCGCAGCCGGGCCGAACTGGCCACGGCCTCGGCGATCGGGGGCAGCAGGTGGTCCGGCGACAGCGCGTCCAGGTCCGCGCGCATCTCCCTGGCCGCGTTCACCGCGTCGGCGGCCCTGCCGAGGCGGACCAGCCTGGCCCTGCCCTCGGCCACGGCGACGGCGGCGATCTGCTGGCCGGACACCACGAAACTGAGCAGCACCCGGTCGCCGAGTTGCTGGGCGACGTCGTCGAGGGAGGCGATCGGCCGCGACCGCCCCCACGGGCCGTCCCGCCAACCCAGCCGCATGACCTCGCGCTGCAGGGTGGCGAGCCGGGTGTTCAGCTCGGTCAGCCGCCCGCCCGCCAACCTGGCCTGCTGTACCTCCTTGCTGAGCATCCGGTACTCCTGCACGCGCTCGGTCAGCTCAGGATCGTCCAGCGCGGGCAGTGGCTCGTAGCGATAGATCTGCGCCCGGGTGCGCTCCAGCCAGGTGAACAGCCTGCGGGTCGCGGATCTGGGCTGTTCCAGCACCAGCCGCACGGCGAGCTCGCCGAGTTCCCTGCCGTGCACGGCGGTGCCGCTGACCAGCTCCAGGCCGCCCATCCGGTCGCGCATCCTGGACAGCTCGGCAAGGCCGCCGCTGGCCTGGGCGAAGGCGACCCGCCGCCGACCGCTCGCCGCGGCGAGTTCCGCCCTGCACAGCCGAAGCAGCATCCGGTGGTCCACCGGGGTCACCCGCCTCGGCGCGGGCACGAGCGTCAACTGTTCGGCAGCGGCGTCGATCGCGCCACGCCGGACCATCAGCCGCACGGCCAGCATCCTGGCCACCGCCGCCTCGTCGATCAGCGGCACGTCGGCCAGTTCCGCCGCGAGCGCGAGGGCGCGCTCCGGCAGTGCCGCCGGCACCTTGCCGCGTTCCAGCGCTTCGACAGCCTCGGACCGCAGCCGGATCAGCGCCGCGATCGCCGCCCACGCCCGGTTGCCCCGGCGGCGGAACCGCTGCCGGGCCGAACTGGCGAACTTCCTGGCGGTCGCGTGGTCACCGTCCACCAGCGCCGCCGACGCCCTGGTCACCTCGGCGGCGGCCAGGTTGCGCTGGTCCTTGTTCCGCAGCATCTGCGGCAGCGCCTCGTCCAGGTGCCGGGCGGCCTCCTCGGCCAGACCGGCGGCCAGCAGCGCGTCCGCCTGCGCGATCCGCAGTTGCGGCACGATGCTCGGGTCGAGTTCGGCGAAGGTGTGGTCGGCGTCCCGGTAGTGCCGCAGGGCGCGCGGGATGTCGTTCACCCGCCACGCGACGAAACCGAGATTGTGGTGTGCCTTGGCGGCCAGCATGCCCAGCCGGGCGTCGTCGACGCCGGCCGACATGGCGTCCTCGGCCACCTCGATGCTGCGCCGCAGATCCCGCAGTGCCTGTGCGGGCCTGCCGGCCTGGGAGTTGGCCAGTCCCCTGTTCATCAGGTTCGACCCGAGCGCGAACGGGTCGGGAAATCCTTGCGCCGTGGCCCTGTCGCTCACCACGACGGCCCGGTCGAGCATCTCGACGCTCTCGTCGAAGCGGCCGACCCGCATCAGCAGCAGGCCGTGCTGGGCCTCGATGGTGGCGTCGAGTTGGGCGCGCACCCTCGGCTCCGGCACTCCCGGCAGAACGGTGCCGGCGGTCCGCAGGTGCTCGACACCGTTGTCGAAACCGCGTTCCTCGGCATCGCTGTAGGCGAGGCTGATCAGGATGCGCACCCGCAACTCGGGGTCGACGTCATCGCCCAGCAGCCGCAGTGCCTTGCGCAGCAGCAGCACCGCCTCGTGCGGGCGAAACGCGTTCATCGCCTGCCGGGCGGACTGGTAGAACCTGTCGGCCCGCAGCCGCAGTGCCTCGGGGTCCGCGCGTCGAACACGCGAATGTTCCGAGGTGTGGGAGGCCGGCACGCACCTATATCACCACACGCCCACCGGGTGGCGGTGTCCACCCGTCGAGCGATCAACTGTTAACTCTGACGGCCTACAGCACGATCGTCGGTGTCACGACGGTCCGGGCACGTTGCCCGTCCCGGTCGGCAAGGTGCACCACGATCTGGGTAATCCCCTTGGGTACGTCCTCCAAGGCGAACCGGCCGCCGTCATCGGCGCTCGTGGTGGTCGGCTCGTGGTCGTGCACCCGCACCTCGACGGTGTGCGGACCACCGGGCACGAGCCACCCGTCGAACCGGTTGCCGTTGATGCCCGGCGTCACGCTGACCATCACGGTCAGGTCGCCGACGGTGAACGTGATCGTGTCCGGTGCCGCGGAGCCGCGCACGCCGACCAGTCGGTCGTCCCGCTGCCACTGCGCCACCTCGAACTCGAGGTCGTCCAACTCGAGCGCGAACTGGATGCGGGCGGTCATGCCGTCCGGGACCGGGTCGGCGAGTTCCAGGACCGTGGCCAGTTCGGCGAGCAGTCGCTCGTCCTCCTCGGACAGGCCGAGGTCCACCGGATCGCCGCCGGCCGCTGGGTGCCCGGACGGGCGATCGGTCGGACTCACGACGTGCCTCCTTCTTCGGTTGTCAGAAAGTCGCGGAGAGTGCTGATACATCGGCCGCGGGTCGGGCCGATGCTGCCGCGCGGCATCCGCATTTCCTTGGCCACGTGGTCGTACTCGGCCCGGCCGGAGAGGACGGTCATCCGCAGCAGGTCCTGGCACCGCTGCGACAGTTGGTTGAACGCCCGCCACAACGCCCGGTTCCGGTCGGTGCGCAGGGCTTCTTCCTCGGGCAGGCCGTCGGCGCTGAGCAGTCGCTCCGACGTGTCGTCGTCGAGCGGGTCGACCCGGTCGGTCTGGTTGACGCTGCGGGACGCCTCGCGCCGGGTCGTGGTGATCAGCCAACTGGCCAGTGCCTGTGGCTCGGCGACCGAGTGCAGCTTGCGCAGCAACGTCATCCACACGGTCTGCACGACGTCCTCGGCCAGGGCCGGATCCAGCACCTGCCGGCGCGCCACGCTCCACACCAGCGGGTTGAGGTCGACCACCAACGCGTTGAGCGCCTCCCGGTCACCTGCCCGGGCGGCGATCAGGCAGGCCGCGTGGCGTGGATACCCGGTCAGCTCCCACCAGGGAGCGTCCTCGGTGATCGTCTGCCCGTTGCTCATCCCCGAACTCCTGTCCCAAGGCACATCGTCATCGCGTTGCGGACGCTGCTGTGCGCGCACGCCCAGCCGGGATCCTGCCGCCTGGTGCACGCCGGCGTGCATGACCCACCTCCGCGTCCTCTCGATGCCAGAGCCGGACGAGAGACAGGAGCGCCGACGGCGGCACTGGATACCCGCGAAAAGCCTAGTTCACTCGAATGGATTAATACGGCGTGGCGGACACGTGGCCGCCACGTACTGCGATGGGCCGGGAGGTTGTCACCTCCCGGCCCATCGTCCCCTCGGTCACGCCTGGACGTCGGTCCGCTCGACATGCGCACTGGGCATGCTGCCGTCGTGCGGCTGCACCCCGACGCCGTTCTCGACGTGGGCACTGGGCATGCTGCCGTCATGCGGCTGTACACCGATCGCGGGTTCGGTGTGCGCGCTCGGCATGCTGCCGTCATGTGGCTGCAGGCCGATCGCCGGTTCGGTGTGGGCACTGGGCATGCTGCCGTCATGTGGCTGCAGGCCAGTCGCCGGTTCGGTGTGCGCGCTGGGCATGCTGCCATCCAGCGGTCGCACCCCGTTGTTCGTGGTGTCGGTGGTGCTCGGGTCCGGTTCGACACCGGTGTCAGCGCTGGTGCTCATCTCCATCCCCCATCTGCCATGTGTTGACAATGAGTAGCAATCGACTGGGTCAGGTGACCCGTATGGCGCACTGCTCAGTCTGATCCACGTCGCAGCGTGACCACCATGCCGCATATGCCAGCAGATGGATGAACAAACCAGCAGCAGTACACTCGATCGGAGTAAACACCCTTAATCGAGAAACTTTCTCGCACCTGCGCGGATTCGATTAGGCGGAGGGCCATCCCCTTTGCACCCCCAGGTAGCAAAGGGGACGGCCCTCCTACCGCGATGCGCCGACTCCCCCGGCGAGCGATCCGATCCCCCATGCCGGACCATCGCCGAGCCCCCTTGGCCATCGCATCGTGGCTGCCTCCGGTACGGCGATGCAGCCAACACGAAGAAGGAGCGGGGCAGGTCGGGCCCAGATACCTGACAGCTCCGGACTTTTCGACCGCGACCACGCCCTTGGTCGGTGACCAGCGAATTTGCTCGCACAACGGGACGCGGCGCAGACCAAGATCACCCGATTAGCTCAATCCAATCGATGACAACCACTGTCAGTGGTTGTCGGCATGGGGTTCGGGACAGACGCCGTGCTCAGCGCGATGGACCCCCGTCGTCCCGCTATCCCCCACACGTGGCGATCTGCGTACGGATCTGACCCACCGTGGCGATGAGCAGGCTGGCGGTCGTTACCTACCGCAGCCATCGCACTACTCGAACCCGAAAGGACGACCCTTCGTGAAAACGCTCAAGAAGGCCGCGATCGTCGTCGCCGGACTCGGACTCGCAGGCGGGCTCGCTTTCGGTGGTGTCGCCTCGGCGGCCTTACCGACGCCCGTCGCGGCCAATGTCGTCGCGATCCCGCTGACCAGGATCGTGAACGTCCCCGGCGACGGGCTGACCAACGGCGGTACCGTCAGCGTGCAGGTCGCCGGTACGCACGGCATTCCGGTCAACGCCACGGCGGTGGAAGGTCTGCTCAGCGTCTACGAGGACACCGGCGTCAGCCGACTGTCCGTGGAGACGGACGGCACCGGCGCGCCCGGCACACCCACCGTCATCGGCGGCCGAACCACCACCGCACAGCCCAGCGGCGCCGGCGAGGCGTTCCACGTCGCGCTCAGCACGACCGGCAAGCTCGCCGTGCACAACGTCGGCGCGGCAACCCGGTTCCTGCTGGCCGTCAGCGGCTACGACATCCCCACCAGCACCTGCCAGAGCAGCCTGTTCACCATCACCCCGCAAACCGTCACCCTGCACAACGTCGGCGGCAGCATCCGGACCGGCGCGACGGACGCCGGCAGTGTGCAGTTGCCTGCCGGTACCTACGACACGCGTGTCCTGGGCAACTTCTTCGGCCTGAACAACACCGATGACGCCGCGTTCGCCGGGCACCAGTTGTTCGGCACGATGGTCCTGGTCAAGGGGCCCGCGATCCTGCCCGACTTCTCCAACGACATCACCGACGGCGGCCACCTGATCGACCAGGCCGACAGCGCCACGCTGACCGTCGACCCGACCACCCAGGTGAGCACGTTCCTCACGCTCACCGAATCCACCGAGATCCACGTCATGTTCTTCGCCGCGCTGGACAACAGCGGCGCGACCGGCACCGTCGGCCAGCCCGGCGAGGGCGCTGTCACCGCCGCCGTCCAGTCGGCGCAGTTCCGCTCCGTCTGCTGACGACCCGTCCTTACTCGGGTGAGGTACTGTTTACTCATCCGAGTAAGGACGGTCGGCGATGGCGGAACACAGCTTCACCGCGACGGCACGGCGGGCCCAGATCGTGGCCGCCGCCATCGAGACGATCGCCGAACTCGGCTACCACAAGGCGTCGTTCGCGCGGATCGCCGAGCGCGCCGGGCTGAGCAGCACGCGGCTGATCTCGTACCACTTCGCCGGCAAGGACGACCTGATCGAACAGGCGACCGTCTCGGTGTTCGTCGAGATCGAGCGGTTCCTCACCGACCGGATGGCCGCCGAGTCCACACCGACGGGCACGCTGCGCGCCTACATCTGCGCGAACATCGAGTTCATCGCCGAGCATCCGACCGAAATGGACGCTCTGGCCAGCATCCTGCTGCACGGGCAGGCCGCGACCAGCCACGACGAGACGCGGTCCCTGGACGCGCTGCGCGGCATCCTCCTGGCCGGCCAGGAGTCCGGCGAGTTCCGCGACTTCGACACCGCCGTGATGGCGTTGGCCATCCGCAGGTCGATCGAGTCCTACCCCTATCTGGCCGCCCACCTGGACGCCGCCGGTTACGCGCGCGAGGTCGCGACGCTGTTCGACCAGGCCACCAGGAGCCAGTCATGAAGCGAGGCCGCAACCCACTGCTCACGCTGCTGGTCGATCTGGCCGCGCCGATCGGCCTGTACTACGCCCTGCACGCCGCCGGTGTCGGCAACTACCTCGCACTGCTGCTCAGCGCGGTGGTGCCGGCGTCGAGTTCGGTCGTGCAGTTCGTCCGCAGGCGGCGGCTGGACAGTTTCGGGCTGTTCGTGATGAGCATGATCGTGCTGAGTGTCGGCGCATCGTTGATCACCGGCAGCACCCGGTTCCTGTTGGCCAAGGACGGCTGGTTCACGGGGGTCACCGGCCTGTGGTTCTTCGCGTCCATGGCGGCCCGGCATCCCATTTCCTACATCTGCGCGAAACCGTTGCTGGAAGGGCGGATCGGACCCAAGGGCGTGCCGTGGGACACGCTGTGGGACGAGTTGCCGCTGTTCCGGCGGGCGTGGCGGGTGATCAACGTCATCTGGGGCGTCGCGATGCAGCTCGACGCCGCCGTGCGGATCGTGATGGCCTACACGCTGCCGGTCGACCTGGTGCCCGGTCTGGGCGGTGCGCAGTACGCCGTGCTGTTCGTGCTGCTCCAGGTGATCACGACGGTGTGCAACATGCGGGCAGGCGTCTACGACCCGCGATCGGCCGTGTACGCGCCGCTGACTTCCCGGCAACAGTTGTCCGACCGGCCCGCGCTGTGAAACATTCATCGGGCCGCCCGTCGGCAGGCTGTGACGACTGACCCGGTCGCGCCGATAAGGGTGTTGAGGCGGTCGCTGCCCGTTCCCAGGTGACTGCCAGGAATCCCGCAGACAATCTCCAGCTTTTCTGGACAGGCTCGGCTCAGCAACCCATGCAACACCGCTGCGCGGATCTCGCAGAGGGAGAAAGAGGAACCGTGCTGTTCAGACAACGAGTGCGCCTCACCAAGCGACGGGTGATCGTCACGGCCGCGATCGTGGTGGTCATCGTCGGCGGTGGGGTCGCGGCGTGGGCCGCCACCCGGCCTGCCGACGCCGCGCCATCCACCCGTGTCGCCACGGCGACCACGACGACACTGCGCCAGACCCTGTCGTCGTCGGGCACGATCGAGCCGGCCCAGCAGTCCAATCTCAACTTCGCCGTGTCCGGCCAGGTCACGGCGGTGGAGGTGAGCGCGGGCCAGAAGGTGACAGCGGGCCAGACGCTCGCGACGGTCAACTCGGCCTCGCTGTCGGCGACCGTCGCCGAGGCGCAGGCCAGCCTGTCCTCCGACCAGTCCCGGCTGTCCGCCGACGAGACCTCCGGCGCGTCCTCGGCGCAGGTCACCGCTGACCAGGCCGCGGTCACCGCGGCCCGGAACCAGGTCACCGACGCGCAGAACTCCCTCGCCGAGGCGAACCTGACCAGCCCGATCACCGGCACCGTGGCGTCGGTCGACCTGACGGTCGGCCAGCAGGTCTCCAGTGGCTCGTCCGGGTCGTCGGGCTCTTCGGGGTCCACTGGTTCGAGTAGCGGTTCCGGTGGCTCGGCCGCCGGTGGGCTCGGCGGTGGCGGGGCAGCCAGCACCGGCTCCACCAGCAGCGGTTCGTCGAGCAGCAGCAGTTCGTCGTCCACCGCCCAGGTGGTGGTCTTCTCGGACAGCTCGTACGTCGTGAACGCGACCGTGGACGACACCGAGGTCGGCGAGGTCAAGGCGGGTGACCAGGCGGTGATCACGCCGGACGGCGCCACGTCGACGGTGTTCGGCACGGTGACGTCGGTGGCGCTGCTGGCCACGTCGTCATCGTCGGTGCCCAGCTACCCGGTGACCATCGGCGTGACCGGCAGCCCGGCGGGACTGCACGCGGGTGCCAGCGCCACGCTGGACATCATCGTGAAGCAACTGGCCAACGTGCTCGCCGTGCCGACGACCGCACTGCACTTCCAGAACGGCAAGACAACGGTCGTCAAGGTGGTCGACGGCAAGCAGACCAGCACGACGGTGACCACAGGCACCACGGCCAGCGGCGAGACCCAGATCCTCACCGGACTGTCCAACGGCGACCAGATCGTCGTGCCGGGCGTCGCACGTACCGCCACGACGGGCACCGGGACGACCGGGCGGGGTGGTTTCGGTGGCGGCGGCTTCGGCGGTGGGGGTGGCTTCGGCGGTGGGGGTGGCTTCGGCGGCGGCGGTGGATTCGGCGGTGGCGGCGGCGGCGGCTTCGGCGGTCGCGGCGGGGCGGGTGGCTGACCGGTGAGTTCCGACATCACGATGCCGATCCCGGTGATCCCGAGGGACGCCGTCATCGACATCCGCGACGTGCAGAAGGTCTACAAGACGGGCTCGCTCGAAGTCGCTGCCCTGCGGGGTGTGTCGCTGCGCATCGAGGAGGGCGAGTACGTCGCGATCATGGGCCCGTCCGGGTCCGGCAAGTCCACCCTGATGCACATCCTCGGCTGCCTGGACGTCGCCACCTCCGGCACGTACGTGCTGGCAGGCGAGAACGTCAGCGACCTGTCCGAGACGGAACTGGCCGTGATCCGCAACCAGCGCATCGGTTTCGTGTTCCAGCAGTTCAACCTGCTGCCGTCGCTGTCGGCGTGGCGCAACGTGGAACTGCCGCTCTGCTACGCAGGCGTACCGAGGGCGCACCGTCGGGCACGGGCCGTCGAGGTGCTGGAACGGGTTGGGCTCGGTGACCGGATCATGCACCGGCCGAGCGAGTTGTCCGGCGGCCAGCAGTCCCGCGTCGCGCTGGCCAGGGCACTGGTGAACTCGCCGGCGATGATCCTGGCCGACGAGCCGACCGGCGCGTTGGACACCGCCGCGACGGCCGATGTGCTCAGCGTGTTCGACGACCTCAACCAGGCAGGGAACACGGTGGTCCTCATCACCCACGAGGAGGACGTAGCTGCCGCGGCGAAACGAACCGTGCGGCTACGCGATGGTCTGATCGAGTCCGACACGCTGGGGAGGCTGGCTGGGGTGTTGCCGTCGTGAGCTGGATCGAGACGTTCCGCACCAGCCTGGACGCCATCCGGTCGCACCGGCTGCGTTCCGGTCTCACCATGCTGGGCATCCTGATCGGCATCGCGGCCGTGATCCTCACCGTCGGCCTCGGCGAGGGCGCGCAGGTGCAGGTGGCGTCGGCGATCAACTCCCTGGGCACCAACCTGTTGGTGATCTCACCGGGCAGCACGACGACATCCGGTGTGCGCGGTGGCCTCGGGTCGGCGGCGACGCTGACCGTGAACGACGCCGACGCGCTGTCCTCGCACACGGTCGCACCGGACATCGCGGCCGTCGCGCCGAGCACCAGCAAGTCCAGCGCGCTGGCCGTCGGGACGACGAACTGGACCACGTCCGTGGTGGGCACGACGCCCGCCTGGCTCTCGGTGCGGGCGCGGAGCCTGTCCGAGGGCAGGTTCCTCACCGCGTCCGATGTGTCCAGTGAGGCCGCGGTGACCGTGCTCGGGGCCACGACAGCCCAGGAACTGTTCGGCTTCGCCGACCCGGTCGGCAGAACGGTCACCATCGGGACGACGCCGTTCACCGTGGTCGGCCTGCTCGCGTCGGCCGGCACGTCGTCGGCGCAGAACGAGGACGACCAGGCGATCGTGCCGATCAGCACGGCGGCCGACCGGCTGTTCGGCGGCACGAGCCGCACGTCGGTGCAGTCCATCTACGTCGAGGCGGCCTCGTCGGACTCGCTGTCCGCCGCGTATCAGGAAGCCGACCAGGAACTGCTCAACCTGCACCACATCAGCACCCCGACCAGCGCCGACTTCAGCATCGCCAGCCAGGAGTCGCTGCTGACCACGGCCACGTCGGTGGACAAGACACTGACGGTGCTGCTCGGTGGCATCGCCGGCATCTCGCTGTTGGTCGGCGGCATCGGCGTCATGAACATCATGCTGGTGTCGGTGACCGAGCGGATCCGGGAGATCGGGCTCCGCAAGGCGATCGGCGCGAATCCCACCGTGATCCGCCGTCAGTTCCTGGTCGAGGCGGCGCTGCTCGGCCTGGCGGGCGGGATACTCGGCGCGCTGCTGGGCATCGTCGGCGCCCTCGTCCTGCCGCACCTGATCTCCACCACCATCACCGTGTCCCCCACCGCCACGATCGGGGCGATCGTCGTCGCGATCTGCATCGGCATGGCGTTCGGGGTATACCCGGCGAGCAGGGCCGCCCGCCTTGCTCCCATCGACGCCCTCCGAAGCGAATGAAACAGCACTGGAGCAATCCCATGTCCGCTCAGCCTCCCGCCCCCACCGGCAACGGCCGCCGATCCCTCGCCCGGCCCGCGCTGGCGCTGGTGACCGGCGCGCTCGCCCTCACCGTGGTGGCCGCGTGCGGCAGCAGCACGCCGACCGCCGCCCCACCGACGACGCACGCCGCTGCCCGGCCCAGTGCCGGTGCGGGTACCGGCACGCCGCCCGGCGCGTTCGGCACCGCGGCCGCCGTTTCGGCGACCAGCCTCGAGGTGCAGAACCAGCAGAGCGGCCAGGTGACCGTCAAGTTCACCTCGTCGACGGCGTTCACCAACACCATCAAGGCGTCGCTGGCGGATGTGAAGGCCGGTGACTGTGTGACGGTGGCTGCCGCGTCCGGCGGCGCCCAGGCCAAGGCGTTGACCGCCAGGACCGTCGGGATCTCGAAGCCGACGTCGAGCGGCTGCACGGCCGCGGGCGGGTTCGGCGGCGGCAACTTCGGCGGCGGTGGGTTCGCCGGTCGGGGCGGCGGTGCCAGCGGGACGCCGAACCCGAGTCGCCGGGTGCCGCCCTCCGGTGCGAACGGCGCAGGCAACTTCGGTCGGGCGTTCGGCTCGGTCACCGCGGTCAGCACGACCGGCTTCACCGTCAAGGGCGTCGCACGGGGCTCGACGCCGGCCGTCACGACGACGGTCACCGTGAACGCGGCGACGACCTACACCGAGTCGGCCAAGGCCACCTCGTCCGCGCTGGCGGTCGGTGACTGCATCGTGGCGCTCGGCGCGTCCGACGACACCGGTGCCGTGTCGGCGAAGTCGATCAACATCAGCAAGGCGGGCACGAACGGCTGCGCAGGCGGCTTCGGTCGGGGCGGCGGTGGCTTCCGGGGCAACGGCAACGGTGGCGGCGAAGCAGGCTCGACGCCCAGCCTGGTGCCTGGTGGTGGCAATGGCTGACCTGCGACTCCCCAGGTTTCGGCTGTCTCGCAGGATCGTTGTCATCGCGGTTGTCGTGGTCGTCGTGGGCGGCGGCGCGGCGGTCGCGTGGGCGGCCATGCGACCGGCAGGAGCGGTCTACCGCACGGCAACGGCGGCCCCGGCATCGGTGACCGACACGCTCTCGGCGACCGGCACCATCCAGCCGGTCACCCAGGCGACGGTCTCGTTCCCCATGTCCGGCCAGGTGTCCTCAGTGGCCGCGAAGCTCGGCCAGCAGGTCACGGTCGGCCAGACCCTCGCCCAGCTGAACACCACGAGCCTGAACAACGCGCTGAGCTCGGACCAGTCGGCCGTGGCGACGGCGCAGGCGAAGCTGGCCAGTGACCAGACCAGTGAGACCTCGGTCAGCGACGCCGCCGACCAGTCCACGTCGCCGTCCAGCGCGGGATCGGGTCAGCTCTCCGGGTTGGTGCACAGCCTGTCCGGGGACCAGAACGCGGTCCGCAAGGCGCAGCAGAAGGTGGACAGCGATCTCACGCTGGTGGCCGCTGCCGATCACAAGGTGAACGCGCAGGGCGCGGCCTGCCAGGACCTGCTGGCGGATCTGAAGGCGGCCGGCACTCAGCCGCCCCCGACCACCACGTCGACCACATCGACCTCTTCGACATCGAGCACCACCACTCCGCTGCCACCCACGACGACACCGGGTGACTCGACGGCGGTCAGCGACTGCGAGACGCTGATCAACGAGGCACTGGCGGCGGAGAGCACGACGGGTTCGGACGAGCACACGTTGTCGTCCTCGGTGGCGGCGCTGTCCTCGGCGCTGAACAAGGTGGTCGCGGCGGTCGGGGCGGCGGAGTCGTCCAGTTCTGGTGGGTCTGCCGGGTCTTCGCGGTCGTCGGGTACGTCCTCGTCCGGTAGCCACAGTTCGGGCTCGGGTTCGGGTTCGGCTGGTGGTTCCGGCACGGGCTCGGGCGGCTCCTCGCGTGGGGGTACGTCGCTGCCGGCGTCGGCCGACCAGATCGCCGCCGACCAGGCGGCCGTGGACGCCGCGAACGCACAACTGGCGGCGGCGCAGCAGAACCTGTCCGCGGCGACCCTGGTCAGCCCGATCGCCGGCACTGTTGCCGACGTGACCATCACGGCTGGTCAGAGCGCGTCGGCCAATTCGAGTGACGCGCAGGTGGTGATCATCGGCCCTGGCCAGGACGAGGTGACGACGGCTGTCACGGACGGTCAGGTCGGCCAGGTCAAACCGGGTGAGCCCGCCACGGTGACGCCGGACGGCGCGACGAAGCCGATCGCCGGCAGAGTGACGCAGATCGGTGCGCTGGGCACGACTACCACGTCCGGTTCGGCCAGCTACCCGGTGACGATCTCGCTGGACAACACGTCGCAGCAGATGTTCGACGGCGCCACGGCGTCGGTCGGCATCACGCTCGGCACGGCGCAGGCGGCCGTCACGGTGCCGACGTCGGCGATTCACACGATCGGTTCGTTCAGCGTGGTGACGAAGATGGTGGACGGGAAGCCGACCACCACGCGGGTCACCGTCGGTGTGCAGGGACCGGTGGTCACGCAGGTCACCAGCGGCCTGAAGGCGGGCGACGAGGTGGCGTTGGCGAACATCAACGAGCCGATGCCGACGGCGGGCAACACCACGGGAGCAGGCCGCTTCGGAGGCGGCGGCCTGACCGGTGGAGGCGGCCGTGCGGCCTTCGGTGGTGGTGGTGGGGGCCTCGGTGGCGGGGCAGCCGCGGCCGGCGGTCGTGGCGGCGGCTGAGCAGACACCTGGGACCCGACAGACCAGTGGCGCGGCGGCAACAGGCCCCCGCGCCATTGGCATGTTCGGGTGTGGGGGTGGATCGGGCCGGCGTGGCGGCCCGAATGGCCGGATCGGGCCTGGCGTGGCGAGCTTGGTGGTGTCTGCTCAGCTGGCGACGGCGGGCCGACCCGGGGAGTCCGGCGCCGGCTCAGGCGCTGTCTCCGACCCGTCGTCGACCGGTAACTCTCGGGGTAGCACCTCACTGAGCACGAACTCGGTCACCACGCCCGCGGAGGCCGCATCGTCCGCGTACAGGTGGAACCAGCCGTCCTTCGGCGCGCCCGGGCCGTACGTCGTGGTGGACCAGCCGAAGCCGTCCTGCCATGCCAGCGATATCGCACTGCCAATACCGGGAATGACCTCGCCGGATTCCTTGCGAACCGACAGCCGGGCGGAAAGGGGTTTTCTGGCATCAATGGTCATTGCACTCACAACGAGCCCATGCTGTTCGAGCCCATCGGCGACCAGATCAAGATATGTCACGCAAATGTCAATTTCTTCGGGCGTCGCGCTGTGGCGCGGTCGTCCACCAGTGGTGATCGTGCGGACCCGGTGACCGACCTGCTCGGTGTGTGTCTGTAGCGCGCTCACGTCGACCCCCTTCCCACCTTCCAAAATACATCGTCCGCCAACCAACATCACCCATCCTGGGTAGAAATCTATCGGCCAACCGGATACCAGGGGTCACCCCCTACCGGGTCGCACTAGTCCATCAACTTCACCCGATCAGATTAAGGATCAGGCACTTGACGCGGAATTCCGCTACTCCATGCAGGGGGCAACGAGTCGGATAAGACCGATATTCACCCTGGACAACATCATTTCCCACCCGGCAGAGCTGCCAGATCGGCTGGCCCAGCGACGTTACGATACCCAGAAGAACAGACATTCCACTCATCCGAGTGAACGCATCGCAGAGTGACCGCGGACGAGGTGTAGCTGACCGGGCAAGAACCAGCCACTATTACCAACCGTGACAAGGCGAGGCTGGCGGCCCCGCACCCTGCGCTGGCGGGTGTACCTGCTCGTCGGCGGGCTGCTGGTGCTGTTGGTGGCGACTGCGGGCACGACGGCCGTGGTCCGGTTGCGGCTGAGCTCAGTCGGCCACCGCCTGTCCGCAACGCTGCGACCTGCACAGGTGGCGACAGCCGACCTGATCCAGGCGTACGTCGACGAGGAGACCGGCGAGCGCGGCTACCTGCTCACCCACGATCTGACATTCCTACAGCCCTATAATTTGGGCGAACGGGATATAACGCGCTCCGGCCGACAACTCGGTCGCTACTTCGTGGACGATCCCGTGACCACCCACATCCTGACCGAGGTGGACCAGGCAGCCGACGCGTGGCGCAGCCAGGTCATCGATCCGGAGATCGCGGCGTTCCGGACTGGGACGCTGACCGGTGCCGCGCTGGTGGACAGCGTCGGGCTCGGCAAGACACGGTTCGACGCGCTGCGCGCCAAACTGAGCGAGCTGCAGGACCGGATCAACCAGTTGGTGACCGCTGCCCTGCAGGACTCCAACGCCGCGCAGAGCACGGCGAACAACGTGACGATCGCGGCCGCCATCGTGGCGGCGCTGTTGGCGTTCTTCGCCGCCTGGCAGCTGCGCACCTCGTTCGCCGTGCCGCTCAACAATCTCGTCGCGCAGATGCGGCGGGTGTCCAGCGGTGACCTCGACCATTCGGTGGACGTGTCCGGGCCGTTGGAGGTGACCACCGTCGGGGAGACGGTGGAGGCGATGCGGGTGCGGATTCTGGCTGAAAGTGCCAGGTCAGCGGGTGCCGCCCAGCAGTTGGCCCGCTACGAGGAGGCGGAGCGGATCGCCAGCAGTCTCGGTGACACGGTGATCCGGCAGTTGTTCACCACGAGTCTGACCCTCCAGTCCACCGCTGCCAGGTATCCAGCGGCGGCGCCTGTGCTGGCCGGCGCGATCACTGACCTGGACCGGGCGTTGAAGGACCTGCAGGCAGCGATCTTCGAGCTGACGTCCGCGCCGAGTTGGCAGCCGCTGGGCAACCAGGTGCTCGATCTGGTCGACCAGTTGGAGGCAGGCCTCGGGGCAGCACCCGAGGTCCAGTTGGCCGGCAGCGTGGACAGCGAGCGACTCCGACCGGTCGCCGCCGATGTGGTGGCGGTGGTCAGGGACGTGCTCGGTGCGATCGTGCGACCCGCTGCGGCGAACAGGTCGACGATCAGCCTGAGCACCGACGACGGCCTGGTCCGGCTGTTGATCACCGGCGGCGGGGTGCCACCCGGTGCGGAGACCGGCGCGGCCACCGACGTGCGGGAGCGCGCCGCTCGGCTGGGTGGCACCTGCACAGTGGAGCGGGCCGGGGATTCGGTGACCGTCGACTGGCAGGTGCCGGTGCCGTCGGGTGACGGCGTCACGCCACCAGGGACGTGGCCCGCAGGCGATAGCTGACCAGTTCCAGGTGTGGGCGGAAGCCGAGCGTGTGCAGCATTCGTCGGGACGGTGCGTTGCCGCCTGCGACGACGGCACAGGCGGTGGGGCGGGCGCCGTGCCTGTCGGCCAGCCGTTGGACGAGCGTGGTCACGAGCGCGGCCCCGATACCGTGGCTGCGGGATTCCGCTGCCACAGCGACAAAATCGACGAAGTAGTCGAGGGGTTGGATTCCGCCCACGGCGTAACCGACGAGTTTGCCGTTGTGTGTGGCCGCGACGAGGACACGGTCCCCCGTGCCGGCGAGGATCGCGGCGGCGGACAGGTAGGTGTTCGGGAAAGACCGCTCGTGCAGCCGGATGAGGGCCTCGGCGATGGTCGAATCCGTTGGTGGAGTGGGAAATTCGGTAACCTCGACGGCGTCCGGGGCGACCGGAACGGCGCCGACCATCCGGACCAGGTCGACGCCGTCGAGTGCCAGCACGCTGCTGTACTCGCCCGGCGGGAATCCGTGGCGGTGAGCGAAGTCGGCGAGCCGGCAGTGTTCGACGTGGCCGTAGAGTTCGCTGTCCCGGATGCCGCGCAGGGCGGGCAGGGCGTGTGCGGCTGCGTACAGTGCGTCTGCGGTGCGGCTCCAGATGCGGTCGGCGGCGGGGTGCTCGGCGGGTACGTCGACGAAGGGGCCGTACCACCAGGCGCGGCCGAGGTGTTGGTCGACGTCGGCGGTCAGCAGGCCGCGGACCTGATCGGCATCGTCCACGGCCAGGAAGGTGTTGGTGGGCCAGTTCAGGCCGGCCAGTTCGTCGGCGAGTTCGGACGTGGTTTCCCCGTGGTAGCCGATGTGGTGACAGGGCACGGCTTGGAGCCGACAGAGCAGGGCAAGCACCTGGTCGTGGTCGGTGTCCATGGCGGGCCGAATGCGGAACATAGTGGACAGCGTGACTCCGCCCAACGGGCGTACGCAAAGCAATTTCGTGCGGAAACAGTGAACACGGGCGGTATCCGGGCGCTATCGCCCGCGCGAACGGTTGACACGCGGGCGCGAGCGTGACAGTTCCCAGCCAGGAAGGGTCGACACGCGAGGTGGCGGCCAGTGCCCGCACCGGCGGGAAGGGTCGACACACAGGCGCAGCGAGCCGACACACGTGCGGCAAGGGTCGACACGCGGGCCGTCAGCGCACACGTCGACGGCGAGGGTCGACACAAGCGGGCTGGTTACGCGCCAAGCGAACGCCCGGGCGATTACGCGGCAAGCGAACGCGGCACGGGCCCCCGCAAGCAATGACCCCCGCGGGCAATCGGCGCCATCACCCCCGCGAGTCGACCCTCACCGGAGAGTTCAACGCCACAACCCGGCCGAGTCGACCCCTCAGCGGGACAAACCAACCAACCCCGCGCGGCCACGGCTACCCGCTCCGCAGCCTCGATCGCGTCGCCCCTCGGCGAGTCGACCGCCCGGCACAACGAACTGACCCAACTGACCGACGAGTCGACCCCTCGACGCGACCAACCGACCCGAAGCCCCAGCGGGTCGACCCTCCAGCGCCAACCCGAACCAGCCACCGGACCTCAGCGGTCGGTGATCTGGCCCGCCTCGACGTCGATGTGCCGATTCGTCTGCACCGCGTCCAACATCCGCCTGTCGTGCGTGACCAACAGCAGCGTGCCCGGATACGACGCCAGCGCCGACTCCAACTGTTCGATCGCCGGCAGGTCCAGGTGGTTCGTCGGCTCGTCCAGCACCAGCAGGTTCACGCCCTTGGCCTGCAACAACGCCAGCGCCGCCCTGGTCCGCTCGCCCGGGGACAGGGTCGCCGCCGACCGGAGCACGTGATCGGCTGTCAGCCCGAACTTGGCCAGCAGCGTCCTCGATTCGGCCGGCGCCCACTCGGGCACCTGCGCGCCGAACGCGTCCAACAACGGTTGGTCACCGAGGAACAGCCCACGCGCCTGATCGATCTCGCCGATCAGCACACCGGGACCGAGCGACGCATTGCCCTCGTCCAGCGGGATCCGGCCCAGCATCGCGCCGAGCAGGGTCGACTTGCCGCTGCCGTTCGCACCGGTGATGGCCACCCGGTCCGCCCAGTCGATCTGCAGGTCGACCGGCCCGAGCGTGAACCCGCCACGCCGCACCACGGCACCTCGCAGCGCGGCCACCACGGCACCGGCGCGAGGCGCCGCCGCGATGGTCATCCGCAGGTCCCATTCCTTGCGCGGCTCCTCGACCACGTCCAGCCGCTCGATCAGCCGCTCCGTCTGCCGCGCCTTCGCCGCCTGCTTCTCGCTGGACTCGGCCCGGAACGCCTTGATGTTCTTGTCGTTGTCGGTCGCCTTGCGCCGCGCGTTCCGGACGCCCTTCTCCATCCAGTTGCGCTGCGTGCGCGCCCGGTCGGTCAATGCGGAACGTGTCGATGCGTACTCCTCGTACTCCTCGCGGGCGTGCCGACGGGCGACTTCGCGCTCCTCCAGATACGCCGCGTAGCCACCGCCGTAGACCCGCACCTGCTGCTGCGCGAGATCCAACTCGACCACCCGGTGCACGGTCCTGGCGAGGAACTCCCGGTCGTGGCTGACCAGCACGGTCGCCGCCCGCAGCCCGCTGACGAACCGTTCCAACCGGTCCAGCCCGTCCAGGTCGAGATCGTTGGTCGGCTCGTCCAACAGGAACACGTCGTACCGGCTGAGCAGCAGTGACGCCATGCCGACCCGGGCGGCCTGGCCACCCGACAGGCTGACCATCTGCGCTTCCAGCGAAATGTCGATGCCGAGATCGGCCAGCACGCCGCCGATCCGCTCGTCCAGGTCCGCGCCGCCGAGCGTGAGCCAGCGCTCCAACTGGTCGGCATAAAGATCATCGGCACCTGGCGCGGCCGTCGCCAGCCCTTCCGCCGCCGCGTCCAGGCCCTCCTGGGCGGCCGTGACACCGGTCCGCCTGCCCAGGAAGTCCCGCACCGACTCACCGGGCCTGCGTTCCGGTTCCTGCGGCAGATAACCGATGTTGGCACTGGCGGGCGAACACCGAACGGTGCCCTCCTCCGGCGCGACGAGTCCGGCGAGCATCCGCAGCAGGGTGGACTTGCCGGCTCCGTTCACGCCGACCAGCCCGACGACGTCCCCCGGTGCGACGACCAGGTCGAGACCGGCGAAGAGGACACGGTCCGCATGGCCGGCCGTGAGGCCCTTGGCGATCAACGTGGCAGTCATGACGACCGCGATGTTAGTGGTCGACCAGCGACAACAAAAAAGCTACCGGCGCCGGCCGGTGCCGGACCGGCCGCCACCGGTCCGGTCCGGCCCCGCCCCCCGGAGCGCGACCACCTGCCCACACGCGGACAGCAAGCTGTCCATGGTCGTACCCGTCACCCGGGCCTCCAGCCCTGCCGGTACAAGCACCGGCACTTCCGGATCCTCGGTGACCAGTACAACCGGGAGTCGTGCGCGGGTGCCACAGACCACGCCGTATTCCCGTGCGGTGAGTTGGGCAGACTGATCACGCACGTCTACCACCAGGTCGACCGGTTGCCCGCCGTCCAGCGGGCACCGGTCGCCCGGTGCGAAGGCCCTGCAGATGCCCACAGTGCTGTGGCAGGTGCTGACCCGGCAACCGAGCGTTCGCAGCGACGCGGCCACTCGCGCCGATTCCCCGAATGTCGACTCGGTCACCAGGACATGCATCTGGCCAGCCTCCTCGCGATCCCCCCGGCTCACCACATCAGCGCAACATGACGGCCGCCCGGAACGAAGGGCGGGATGACACCTGGCTGTGGGGCACAAAGTCACAACCGGGGCAGTCGCACCAAACCGGTGTCACGGCAACGGCGCCGTCCACCGCAGCCGAGTGCCACGCGGGTCCACCTGGTCGACGATGAACGTGCCGCCTGCCCGCTCGGCTCGCTGCCGCAGGTTGGTCAGTCCGCTGTGGACAATGGATTCCGGCAGGCCCACACCGTCGTCGGTCACTTCGATGACGAGGTCGTCGCGTACCGAGACGGCCACCGACAGGTGGGCGGCGGCAGCGTGCCGGACGGCGTTGCTGACCGCCTCCCGCACCACGGCCTCGGCGTGCTCGGCGAGGTCCACCGGCACCAGGTCCAGCGGGCCGGCCAGCCGGACGCTGGTGTGTGGGCCGGAGTCCCTGGTCAGTTCCGTGATCGCGCCGTGCAGCCGCTTGCGCAGCCTGGGCACTCCCCCGGTGTCGGCGTGCAGGTCGAAGATGGCGGTCCGGATCTCGTTCACGATCTCGTGTAGCTGGTCGACGCTGTCGCTGATCCGGCCGGCGACCTCCGGCGAGACCACCCGGCGGTGGGTGCCCTGCAGCGCGAGCCCGACGCCGAACAGCCGTTGGATGACGTGGTCGTGCAGGTCCCTGGCGATCCGGTCACGGTCGGCGAGCACGTCCAGTTCGCGCAGGTGCCACTGGTTGTTGGCCAGTTGCAGCGCCAGCGCGGCCTGGTCGGCGAACGACGCGATGACGGGCAGTTCGTCCGTGTCGAACACCGGTGCCCCGGCCCTGCGTACCGCCACCAGCACGCCGAGGACCCGGTCACCGGCCCGCAGCGGCAGCATCAGTGCCGGGCCGAGTTGGGCACCGGGCAGTGGGTCGAAGTCCAGCGCCGGCACGCTCCTGGGCACCGGGTCCTGGAACGCGGCGCCTGCCGTCGACCCGATCGGGATCCGCAGGCCGGTCAGTGAACTGGGGCCGAACCCGGCGGACACGGCAACGGACAACGCGGACAGCTCGTCGCCTGCCGGCCTGGTGTCCTCGGGTACCGCGATCAGGGTGTGGTCGGCCGAGCTGAGTTCGAGTGTGCGGTCGGCGATGTCCTGCAGCGCGTCACCGGGATCGTTGCCGGCCAGCAACTGCGTGATGATCTCGCTGGTCGCCTCCGACCAACGCTGCCGGCGCTGCGACTCCTCGTACAGCAGCACGTTCTCGACGGCGATCCCGGCCGCCGCGACGAGCGCCTTGAGCACGCTCCTGTCCTCGGCCGAGAACCCGTCGCCGGTCAGGTGCAGCGTGCCGAACACGGTGTTCCGGACCGTCACCGGCACGCTCAGGGTGGCCGAGGGTGGCGGGTCGTCACCGATCAGCCCGAACGAGCCGGATCGCGCGTCGACCAGGTCGATCGCCGACGCGACCAGCCGCTTGAGTGTCGCGTCCAGGTCGAGCCCGGTGCCGACCGCGAGTACGGCGTCCACCAGCGGCTCGCGCTGTCGCAGCTGATCAGGACCGTCCACCACGGAGTCAGACTCGCACGAACACCACTGCGTGTACACGGGACGCCACTGTTGGCCGATTGGTGACCTTGGACCCATCACTCTTATGACTTTTGCCGCTCCGTCCCGGATCGGCTTCGGCGCAGAGTGGACCAACGCGGCAGCCAACGGGAGACAGCATGAACACCGGCAGCACGTCGGTAGCCAGGCTTGCCGAGCCGCAGGTGCGTGCCGTGCTGACCGCGGCCGCTGCGGCGCCGTCGCCGCCGGGCATGCCGCCGTGGCTGTTCCGCTGCACGGACGTGGCGATCGAGATGTGCGAGAACGAGGACGCGACCCACATCTCGCACACCGACCGGGTGCTCGCCTGCGGTGGCGCGCTGTTGAACCTGCGGCTGGCCGTGCAGACCATGGGGATCTACGCCGATGTCCGACTGGCCCCGGATCCGGCTCAGCCGTTGCTGCTGGCCGCCGTCCGGCCGACCAACGAGCGACTGGCCACCACGTGGGAACGGGAACTCGCCAGGGTGAGCAACGGAGGAGCGGTGCCGGCGCCCGTCGCCACGACCCCGACATCGGCGCTCCGGGAGCTACGCAGGGCCGCCGACGTCGAACATGCCTGGCTGGCCCAGCTTTCCGGTACCGAGTTGACCGCAGCGATCCCGACCGACCAGGTCGAGCCGCTGTTCGTGGTGATCGGTTCGCTGCAGAACGACGTGCGAGCGCTGCTGCGTGCCGGCCAGGCGATCCGGCGGGTCGTGCTGACCGCGACCATGCTCGGGCTGCGCACGACTGTCCTGTCCGGACCGGTGGCCACGCCCGCGGCACGGGCCGAACTGCGGACCCTGATCGGCGGAGCACTGTCCCCACACGCCGTGCTGGCGGTGACGGTGGCCGGTCAGCCGTAGTCGCCGACGCCGTTCTCCAGCATGTCGAACGCCGTGTCGACCAGATCCCGGTAGCGCGGATGCAGCGCGTCGGCGGACTTCCCGGCGAGCACTCCCTCGGTCCCGTACCGGTAGCCGACGCGATAGGCGGCCAGGACACCCGAGGCGATCAGCGTCGGTAACAGTTCGGCCGGGTCCGCGCCGGTGTCCCGTGCGATCGCCTCGGCGAGGGCCCGTTCCAGTGCCTCATGGTTCTCCCGGGATGCCGCCCGCAGCGTCGGACTGTTCTGAACGGTGCGCAGGAAGGGTTCGATGCCGTCTCGCAGGCCGCTCAGTGGATGCCGGCGCTCGGCCAGGTCCAGCAATGTCCGCCGCAGTGCGGCGAGGATCGATTCGCCAGGAGGCCGGTCGCGGACCGCACCCGTGAACAGGGCGACGGCCTCCTCCTGCCGGTCGAAGAACATGTCCTCCTTGCGCGGGAAGTAGTTGAACACCGTCACGCGGGACACCTCCGCGGCGGCCGCGATGTCGGCGACCGTCACCGAGTCGAAGCCTCGGGTCACGAACAGGATGGTGGCCGTGTCGGCGATCCGCTGCCGCGTCTCCCGCTTCTTGCGCTCCCGCAAACTCAGCTCGACATCCATGACAAATATCATACCCGACTCAATTTTGTACTGGGTAAAGTAACGGCATGGACTTCGACGTGGTGGTGGCCGGAGCCGGCCCCGTTGGCCTGATGCTGGCCGGTGAACTGAGATTGCGTGGCGTGTCCGTGCTGGTCGTCGAGCGGCTCACCGAGCCGAGCGACACGATCAGGGCGGGCTCGATCAACGTGCCGACGGCCGAGGCGTGCGATCGCCGTGGCCTGCTGGAGAAGCTGGCCGAGGTACATGCGCACATCATGGAGCAGATGGCCGCTTTCGCGGGCAAGCCCGCAGGCGGCACCCCGCCGGGAAAGCTGGCGGGCGGTCCCCCGCCGCGCCGGCTCGCCGGGCACTTCGCCGGCTTGTGGGAGCTGGACGTCGACCGGCTCGACCTGACCGATCCTGACTTCCAGGCCGGTCCGGCCGCCATGGTGAGCGTGGTGCCGCAGCAGGCGCTGGAGCAGATCCTCGGCGACTGGGCAACCAAGCTCGGCGTGGAGATCCGGCGCGGTGTCGAGTTGACCGGCTGCACGGCCGACGAGTCAGGCGTCACCGTCGAACTGGCGCCCTCGGGCACGGTGCGAGCCGGGTGGCTGGTCGGCTGCGACGGTGGCCGCAGTGTCGTCCGCAAGCTCGCCGGTTTCGACTTTCCCGGCACCGACCCGGTGATCACCGGCCATCAGGCCATTGTGGAACTGGCCGACCCGGAGAAGCTGCCGAAGGGCTGGAACCGCACGCCGGTCGGCATGCTGGTGTACGGACCGGGGCCCAACCGCATCCTCACCGTCGACTTCGCGGGGCCGCCCGCCGATCGCGACGCCCCCGTGACGCCGGCCGAACTGCAGGCCAGCCTGCGGCACGTCAGCGGCACCGACGTCACGATCACGGCGGTACACAGCGCCACCCGGTTCACCGACAACGCCCGCCAGGCCAGCACGTACCGCCGTGGCCGGGTTCTGCTGGCCGGCGACGCGGCGCACGTGCACTCGCCGTTCAGCGGCCAGGGCCTCAACCTCGGCATCGGCGACGCCGTGAACCTGGGCTGGAAGCTGGCCGGCGCGGTGCAGGGCTGGGCGCCGACGGACCTGCTGGACAGCTACACCACGGAGCGGCACCCGATCGGGGCGTGGGTGCTGGAGTGGACGAGGGCCCAGGTCGCCCTGATGCGGCCGGACGCGCTGACCGGCGCGCTGCGGGACGTGATCACCGACCTGATGGGCACTCGGGACGGCAACACGTACTTCATCAAGAAGATCGCGGGTGTCGACCGGAACTACGACCTGGGCGGCGGCCATCCGCTGGTCGGCAAGCGGGCGCAGGAACTGGAACTGGCCGACGGCACCCGCCTCGCCGACCACTGCCACGACGGCCGCGCGCTGCTGCTCGACCTCGCAGACGACGCCGAACTACGCGAACTGGCGGCAGGCTGGACCGACCGCGTCCAAGTGTTGACCACGACGGCCGCCAGCCACCCCGAGCTGACCGGCCTCCTGGTCCGCCCAGACGGCCACGTCGCCTGGGCAGCCGACACCGCGGGCGACCGGGAAACGTTAGCCACCGCACTGAACCGCTGGTTCGGCGTACCGGTCACGGTCGCTGTGAGCTAGGGGGTGCTTCCTGAGTCTTCTCCGAGCGAGCGGGGGCCAGGTGCGCCAGCGGCAAGGCGACGACGACAACGCCGAGATGGTGTGCCTGGGCGTCGCGCAGCCGGAAAACGGGCTTACGAAACACCCCAAACCGGGACCGGCGCTCCCGGCGCGCACCTCGCAGCCCTCGAAATGCCTCCCGCCAGCGGACAGGGGCTCCGCTGTGACAAACGGCCACCTGCTCGTCAGCCTCGCAGGAGGCAGAAGGGGTGGCCGGCCGGATCTGCGAAGATCCTCCAGCCGCGGGTGTCGACGTGGAGCAGCGTGGCACCAAAGTCGAGGATCTGCTCCTGAGCCCGGTCAAGGTCGGGGACGTCGAGGTCCAGATGGAACTGCTGCGGGTACGCGCTGTCCGGCCATCGCGGCGCCCGGTGATCCTTCACGCGCTGGAACGCGAACACCAGGCCAGACTCCGTATGAAGGGTCGCAAAGTCGTCACTGACCGCCCACCTGCGATCGGGCTCGTTGACCGCACCGCCGAGGAGCAATTGGTAGAACCGGGCGAGTTCAAGAACATCCGGACAGTCCAAAACCACGCACTGCAGCTTGCCGATCACCGGTGATCCTCCAACAGCACGGCCCTGGCTCTGGTGAGCCACAGCCGGACGGCAGAAAGGCACAGCGTAGGACCGCCGAGCGCGTAGACCTTGGCCGCCATCTGCTGCCACATCACGATCCACGGTCGGTGCGAGCTAGCCGGGGTTGTTGCCCTCGGTGCGCAACTTGGTGACCAGCACGGCGGCCTGCGTGCGTCGTTCCATGCCGAGCTTGGCCAGCAGCCGGGACACGTAGTTCTTGACGGTCTTCTCGGCCAGGAACATGCGTTCGGCGATCTGACGGTTGGTCAGGCCCTCGCCGATCAGGCCGAGCAGGGACCGCTCCTGGTCGGTCAGGTCGGCCAGCGGTCCCGGGCTGTCCAGGCTGGCCCGCAGCCGGGACATCAGCACCGCCGCCGCCCGGTTGTCCAGGAGTGATCTGCCTGCGCCGACCTCGCGGACCGCTGACACCAGTTCCATGCCGCGGATGTCCTTGATCACGTAGCCACCCGCGCCGGCCAGGATGGCGTCCAGCATGGCCTGTTCATCGGTATAGGAGGTGAGAATCAGACAGTTCAGCTCAGGCAGTGCCGACCGTAGTTCCCTGCACAGCTCGACCCCGTTGCCATCGGGCAGCCGCATGTCCAGCACGGCGACGTCCGGCCGCACCGCGGGGATCCGGGCCAAGGCCTCGGCTGCCGTGCCGGCCTGGCCGACGACCGTCAGGTCATCGGCCTCGGACAGCAGATCGGCCACCCCGCGCCGGACGATCTCATGGTCGTCGACGAGGAACACGGTCAGCACCGCCCCAGGCTACGACCCCGGGCAGCCCACCGCAGCACTTCGACCAGCACCAGAGCTTCTAACACAATGCCGCGAGCCGAGCAGTTGTTGTGTTAGGAACTCTAATCACCCATGGCCAGCCAGACCGCCGTGTCCCTCGGCAGTTTTCCGTCCACCAGCGGATCACTGGCCACCAGGATCTCCTTGTGCAACGGCAGGTCGGCGGGCTGCTCGGCCAGGTTCACCACGCAGGCGAACTGCTCGCCACGGCAAAACGCCAGCACACCGGGCGTACTGGGCAGCCATGCCATCGGGCCGTCGCCGAGTTCGCGCCTGCCCCTGCGGACGTGCAGCGCCTCCCGGTACAGCGCCAGCATGGAGTCCGGCCGGGCCGTTTCCGTCTGCACGGTCCGGTCCGCCCACGACGACGGCTGCGGCAGCCACGGCTCGCCCGTCGCACCTTCCGGGCTGAAGCCGAACGGAGATTGCGTACCCGACCACGGCAACGGCACCCGACAACCATCCCTGCCGAAGTCGGTGTGGTCGGAACGCCGCCAGATCGGGTCCTGCCGCGCGTCGTCCGGCAGGTCCTCGACCTCGGCGAGGCCCAGTTCCTCGCCCTGATAGATGTAGGCGCCGCCGGGCAGGCTGAGGGTGAGCAGCGCCGCCGCACGGGCCCTGCGTTCACCAAGCGCCAGGTCCGACGCCTCGCCGATCCGACGGTCCCCCATGTCGAACGACGTGTCGGCCCTGCCGTAGCGGGTGACGTGTCGGACGACGTCGTGGTTGGACAGCACCCACGTGGCCGGCGCGCCGACCGGTTGGTGCGCTGCCAGCGTGGCGTCGACCACGGCCCGCAGCCGGTCCGCGTCCCACGCGCAGCACAGGAAGTCGAAGTTGAACGCGGCGTGCAGCTCGTCGCTGCGCAGGTACAGCGCGAACCGCTCGGTGTCGGGCAGCCAGACCTCGCCGATCAACGCCCGGTTCGGGTACTCCTCGGCCACCCGCCGCCACTCGCGGTAGATGTCGTGCACGCCGTCCCGGTCGGCGTACGCGTCACCGGCGCCCGGGCTGCCGTCCATGATGATGTCCGGCAGGTGGCTGTCCTTCACCAGCAGCGCCGCCGAGTCGATCCGCACGCCGTCGACGCCCCGGTCGAACCAGAACCGGAGAATGTCCTCGAACTCGCCGCGCACCACGGGACTGTCCCAGTTGAAGTCCGGCTGCTCGGAGGCGAACAGATGCAGGTACCACTCGCCCGGCGTGCCGTCCGGGTTGGCGGTCCGCGTCCACGCCCGGCCGCCGAAGATGGACGGCCAGTTGTTCGGCGGCTCGTCGCCGTTCGGTCCG
>DASXYT010000174.1:0-23698 GCA_036502345.1 Pseudonocardiaceae bacterium
CGATCGGCGTACCGGACGAGATCAGCGTGTCCCGTGCGGCGCGCAACTCGTCGTCGCTGTCACCGATCTTCAACCCGAAGTGGTAGAGCCCGATCCGTTTGCCGTTCGGCTGCCCTGCGGCGTCCTGACCGACCTCGATCAGCAGCAGTTCGTGGTGCGTACGGCCGGACGGTGCGTTGAAGGCGGCCGCGGGCCAGCCGAGTTCCTTGCCCTCCACCGGCAGGATCTGCCGCCAGCCCAACACGTCCCGGTAGAAGGCGGATGACGTGGCGATGTCCCTGACGTAGAGCACGACGTGCCCGAGCTCCTTGATTTCCATGTCTCTCAGCGTAGTTCCTGCCCCCTGTTACGGGCAGATCTCGCGCCACGATGCGTTTACCCCGATGGTTAACCGGCCAGCAACGCCAGTGCCGTCCGCACGTGACCGCCGGTCGCTGTACTTGCAACGACTCACTTCCGGTGAGGCGCACCTAGGGTTCCGCCGAGACGATCGGTCTCGGGCCTGGTCCGAGAGGTGAAGGCGCGTACCCGCCACGCGGGCCCACGCGTTCCACGGCGGGACAAAAACCCGGGAGGCACGCCGAAGCCTGGCTGCCTGCTGGCCGGGCGCCGTGGAGTGGGAGCACATGAGCGCGACACACGACAACTACGGGCCGGAAGCCCGCTACGCCGTGGAAGCCGAGGCCAACCTACCGACCACCAGGTGGGAAGCCGAGGTGGCTCGGGGCCTGGAACTCGGCCTGCCAGGTGCAGATTCCATTGTAGACAAACAAATTCCGACATTCTCCCGGGGCGAGCTACCGCATTTCGCCGGTATCAACACGTTCCTCAAAGCGCCCTACGTCGAGGACGTCCGCACGTGCGGCGACTACGACGTCGCGGTACTCGGCGCACCCTTCGACGGCGGCACGACGTACCGTTCGGGCACCCGGTTCGGGCCGCAGGGAATTCGCAAGATATCCGCTCTGTACGGCCCGTACAGCTTCGAACTCGGCGTCGATCTGCGTGAATCGATCACCATCGCGGATCTAGGTGATATATTTACCATTCCGGGCAATATCGAGAAGACGTTCGACCAGATTTCCAAGGCAGTAGGCCATGTCTACGCCTCCGGAGCGCTGCCCGTCGTACTCGGCGGGGATCACTCGATCGGGTATCCCACGACAAGAGCGGTCGCCGAGCACCTGAATGGTGGCAAACTCGGCATCATCCATTTCGACCGGCACGTGGACACACAGGAAACCGATCTGGACGAACGAATGCACACCACGCCCTGGTTTCACGCTACCGACATTCCGAACGTGCCGGCGGAAAACCTTGTGCAAATCGGCATCGGCGGGTGGCAGGCGCCACGGCCGGGCGTGAAAATCGGGCGAGAGCGCGGCACCACGGTCATGACGGTGACCGACTGCGTCGAAATGGGTATCGACGCGGCCGCCGAACGGGCACTGGAGGTGGCCTGGAACGGCACCGACGCCGTGTGGCTGTCGTTCGACGTCGACTGCCTTGACGCGGCCTTCGTGCCGGGCACCGGGTGGCCGGAGCCGGGCGGCTTCCTGCCGCGCGAGGTACTGAAGTTCATCCAGCTGATCGCGGCCCGGCCGCTGGCCGGTATCGAGGTCGTGGAGTGCTCGCCACCCTACGACAACGCGGAAATCACCTCTCTGATCGCCACCAGGGTCATCTGCGACACGCTCGGCTGCCTGGTCCGCGCAGGCCACCTGCCGAAGAAGGCCATCTGATGGCCCGCGATCGCGATTTCCCAGCCTGGAGGGCCGTCCGATGACCGACAACGCATTAGCCACCGCGCCTGCCGATCTCGAAGCGGATGCCGGTGATCTCGCCTCTTTCGGCTACCCGCAACAACTCCACCGCAGGCTGGGCGGTTACGCGTCCTTCGCCGCCGGGTTCTCGTTCGTCTCCATCCTGACCACCGTGTTCCAGTTGTTCGCGTTCGGCTTCTCCTTCGGTGGCCCTGCGTTCTTCTGGACGTGGCCGATGGTGTTCATCGGCCAGTTGGCCGTGGCGCTCACGTTCGCCGAACTGTCCGCGCGCTACCCGATCGCCGGCTGCATCTACCAGTGGGCCAGGCGGGTGTCGCACGCCGTGGTCGGCTGGTTCGCCGGCTGGATGATGCTGATCGGCCAGATCGTCAGTGTCGCGGCGGCGGCGATCGCATTGCAGGTGGTGCTGCCGGCGATCTGGTCCGGCTTCCAGATCGTCGGCGGCAGCCCCGACCTGACCACGACCACCGGCAGCACCAACGCGATCGTGCTGGCCGGCATCCTGATCGCCATCACCACCGTGATCAACGTGCTCGGCGTGCGGCTGATGTCGATGATCAACTCGATCGGCGTCACGTGTGAGCTGGTCGGTGTGGTGGTGCTGGTGATCCTGTTGTTCAGCCACGCGAAACGCGGCCCTGGCGTCGTGTTCGACACCGGCGGAGTGGCGGGCCACGGTGCCTACGTGTGGCCGTTCCTGGTGTCCGCGCTGATGGCCGCCTACGTGATGTACGGCTTCGACAGCGCGGGTGAACTGTCCGAGGAGACCCGCTCGCCACGCCGGACGGCACCGAGGGCGATCCTGCGGGCCCTCTACGCGTCCGGCATCGGCGGCGCGCTGCTGCTGGTGGCCGCGCTGGTCGCGGCGCCGAGCCTGACCGACGGCAACCTGGCCACCGGCGGCCTGCCCTACGTGCTGACCAGCAGGCTGGGCACCGGGCTTGGCCGGGTGCTACTGGTGGACGTGGCGATCGCGATCACGGTGTGCACGCTGGCCGTGCAGACGGCGGCCAGCCGGATGATGTTCTCCATGTCCAGGGACGGCGTGCTGCCGTTCTCCGGGGTGCTGCGCCGGGTGTCGCCGAGGACGGGCACGCCGATCCTGCCGTCCATCGCGGTGGGTGTCGTCGCGCTGCTGATCCTGCTGATCAACCTCGGGCAGGCGCAGATCTTCACGGCGGTGACCAGCGTGGCCGTGGTGCTGGTGTACCTGGCGTATCTGCTGGTCACCGGGCCGGTGCTGATCGCAAGGCTGCGCGGCACGCTGTCCAAGGTGCCGGACGGCCACTTCTCGCTGGGCCGCTGGGCGGTGCCGGTGAACGTGCTCGCCGTGCTGTGGGGCCTCGGCATGGCGGTCAACATGGCGTGGCCGAGGGCTGAGGTCTACGACCCGGCCGGCAACCACTGGTACCTGCGTTACTTCGCTGTGCTGCTGCTCACCGTGGTGCTGGCAGTGGGTGTGTTCGGCTACCGTCGGACGTCGTGGCAGACAGCGGCCGTACCAGCACCCTTGTCGACGTAACCCCATCGCTGCTGGCCTGCCTCGGCGTGCCGGACTTCACCGACACGCTGGGGCTGGCCAGGGCGAACGCGGTGTGCCTGCTGCTGGTCGACGGCCTCGGCTGGGAACTGCTGCAGGCCAACGCGACCCAGGCACCGTTCCTGGCCGGTCTGGCGGCCGACGCGCAGCCGATCAGCACCGGCTTCCCGGCCACCACGGCGGCCAGTGTGGCGACCCTCGGCACCGGTCTGCCGGTCGGTCAGCACGGCATCGTCGGGCTCAGCTTCCAGGTGCCCGACCTGCCGCTGCTGCACGCGCTGACCTGGCGGCGGCAGGGTACCGGCACCAAGGAGGACATGCGGGAGATCGCGGTGCCCGAGAAGGTGCAGCCGCTGCCGACCGCGTTCGAACGAGCCGAGCAGGCGGGCGTCACGGTGACCGTGGCCGCTCCCCCGCTGCAACGGCGCTCCGGACTGACCCGGGCCGTGCTGCGCGGCGGCCAGTTCCAGAACTCCTACGCGCTGGGCGACATGGTCACGAACGTCCGGGACGCGCTCCGCACGACGCCCTCGTTCTGCTACGCGTACCACGGCGATCTCGACCTGATGGGGCATGCGTACGGGCCCGGCTCGGACGCGTGGCGCTACCAGTTGCAGATCGTGGACCGACTGGCCGACGACATCGCGGCGAACCTGCCGCCGGGCGGCCTGCTGGCCGTGGTCGCCGACCACGGCATGGTCCGGCTGGCCCAGGACGAGGTGGTGGACGCGGACACCACACCCGAGTTGATGGCAGGCGTGCGGGAGATCGGCGGCGACATCAGGGCGCGGCACGTGTACGCCGAACCGGGCGCGCAGGCCGACGTGCTGGCGGCGTGGCGGGAGATCCTCGGCGGCCGGGCCGCCGTGCGGTCGCGCGAGGAAGCGGTGGCCGACGGCTGGTTCGGCCCGGACGTCAGCGATCTGGCGCTGCCGAGGATCGGCGACGTGGTGACGGCGTCGGTGGGCGGGAACGGCGTGCTGCGCAGCAAGTTGGAGCCGATCGAGTCGAGAATGATCGGACATCACGGATCACACAGCAGCGCTGAGCAGTTGGTCCCCTTCCTGACCATCCGGGGCTGACACAATATCGGTAGGGCACGAATCAACGGACATGAAGGAACAAACGTGAGCCTGTACGACATCCCACTGCAGACGCTGACCGGCGAACCGACCACTTTGGGCGACCTGAGCGGCAAGACGCTACTGCTGGTCAACGTGGCGTCCAAGTGTGGCCTGACGCCGCAGTACACCGGGCTGGAGCAGTTGCAGGAGCGCTACGCGGACCGTGGCTTCTCCGTGGTGGGCTTCCCGTGCAACCAGTTCGGCGGCCAGGAACCGGGCACCGCCGAGGAGATCCAGACGTTCTGCTCGACCACCTACGGCGTTACGTTTCCGATGATGGACAAGATCGACGTCAACGGCGACGAGCGGCACCCGCTGTACCAGGAACTGACCGCCGTCGAGGACGAGACCGGCGCCGCGGGCGACATCCAGTGGAACTTCGAGAAGTTCCTGGTCGACGCGTCGGGTTCGGTGATCGGCAGGTACCGGCCGCGCACCGAGCCGGAGGACCCGGAACTCGTCAAGGCCATCGAAGCGGCTCTGCCCAACTGAAACGACGGGCGCCCGGGCGACGCGCCGTCCGGGCGCCATCACGTCTCACATGGTGACCGGCGCGTTCCAGTCCACCAACTCGACGATCACGCCGTTGGGATCAGTGACCTGGAACGCCCGCTCGCCCCATGGCTCCGCCCGCAGCGGCTTGGTGATGGTGACTCCCTCCCCGGTCAGCCGCGTCAGTTCACCTTCCAGGTCCTCGACCACGAACGCGATGATCACGCCGTCCGCGTGGTCGTCGCGCTGGTCGTCGGGCAGCATGGTCAGGCCGCGGCGCAGGAAGACGACGTTCATGCCGGCGTCATCGCGGGCCAGCGACACGCCCACCGAACGCGCAGCAGCGCAGGCGACCCGGCACGGACGCTGAAGCTGCTCTGGCGCGAGACCGGCCGGACGGACAACCGGCGTGGCCCCCGGCAGGGCCTGAGCGTCGAGCGGGTGGTCGCCGCGGCGATCGGCATCGCCGACACCGATGGGCTGGGCGCCGTCACGATGCGTCAGGTGGCCACGGTCCTCGGCGTCGTACCGATGTCGCTGTACACCTACGTGCCGGGCAAGGCGGAACTGCTCGACCTGATGCTGGACACGGTCTACGGGCAGATGCCGCGCGGCGACGTGTCCGACCTGCCGTGGCGCGACCGGCTTTCGGTTGTCGCACAGGAGAACCGGGAACTGTTCGACCGACATCCGTGGGTCGCCGACGTCGCCACCAACCGGCCGCCACTCGGTCCCGGCCTGATGGCCAAGTACGAACACGAGTTGCGCGCGTTCGACGGCCTCGGGCTCGCCGACGTGGACATGGACGCCGCGCTGACGTTCCTGCTCGGCTTCGTGCAGGCCAGTGCGCGCTCGGCGACCGAGGCGGCGCAGGGCCAACAGGACAGCGCGCTGAGCGAGGAGCAGTGGTGGGCGGCGAACGCCCCACTACTGGCCCGCGTGTTCGACGCCGACGCCTACCCGACCGCTGCCCGCGTCGGCTCAGCGGCCGGTGCCAGCTACGGCGCCGCCTACAGCCCGGACCACGCTTACCGGTTCGGGCTGCGGCGCGTGCTCGACGGCCTGGCGGCCATCATCGACAAGTGAGTCCCATGGTCGGGGCACGTAGGTGTCAGGCGCAGCAGCCGGCGGGCTGGGAGCCCTTGTCGACATCACCTGTTTCGGCGTCCGGGGTGCAGCATCCGGCGGCGGTGATCGTGGTGCCGCCCTGGTCGAACGACGCTGAGTCGCCGGTCACTGTGTAGACCTCCCACGGTTCCTGGCCCGGTCCGTGCACCCAGACCTTGTCCTGCTGGGCGTAGCAGCAGGTGGTGCCGGTCTCGGCCCGCGTCGCCATACCCTCCCCCGCGAGCCGCTTCGTTGCCGCGTCGACCTCCTCGGTGGACTCGACCTCGACGCCGAGGTGATCCAGCACTGTCGCCTGGCCGGGCTCACCTTCGAGCAGGACCAGCTTGAGCGCGGGCTCGGCGATGGCGAAGTTGGCGTAGCCGGGCCGGCGCTTGGCCGGGTCGGTGTTGAACAGCTTGGCGTAGAAGTCGATCGAGCCTTCGAGGTCGCCGACACGAAGAGCGAGTTGGACGCGAGGCATGAACACTCCCTGGATAGATGTTCATCAAAACAAGACACGGCTTAGATTGCCCTCTGGATAGAAGACTGTCAAGATAGACAGATGTCGAAGCAACTGCCGCTGGTCGTGACGGGCGCCTGCTGCTCCCCGCTGGCTCGCGAGCCGCTGTCCGAGCCGCAGGCCGTGGAACTGGCGAAGGCGTTCAAGGCGATCTCCGACCCGATCCGGCTGCGCCTGCTCTCCCTGATCGCGTCACACGAGGGCGGCGAGGCGTGCGTGTGCGACCTGACGGACGCCTTCGACGTCACCGGCCCGACGATCTCCCACCACCTCAAGGTGCTGCGCGAAGCCGGCCTGATCGACGGCGAACGACGTGGGACCTGGGTGTACTACCGCGCGCACCCCGAAGTCCTCGCGCCACTGGCAGCCGTGCTCATGCCGGCGGCAGTGCCGGCATGACCGAGGTGCTGTTCGTCTGCGTGCACAACGCGGGCCGCTCCCAGATGGCCGCCGCCCTGCTCGACCACCACGCGGCAGGCAGGGTCGTGGTCCGCTCAGCGGGCTCCGCCCCGGCCGACTCGATCAACCCCGCCGTCGTCGCCGCGATGGCCGAACTCGGCATCGACCTGACCCACGAGTTCCCCAAACCGTTGACCACCGACGCCGTGCGGGCATCCGACGTCGTGATCACGATGGGCTGCGGCGACGCCTGCCCGGTCTTCCCCGGCAAGCGCTATCTCGACTGGCAACTCGACGACCCCGCGGGCCGCGACATCGACGCGGTACGGCCGATTCGCGACGAGATCGACCGCCGCGTCCGCGCCCTGCTGGCCGAACTCGCGGGCTGAGCCGGCGGGCGCCGGCTCAGCCCTACGCCTCCGGCACGCCCTGCTGTGCCGCCAGCGTCGCCAACTCGGTCCTGGACCGCACACCGACCCTGCGGCAGATCCGGCGGACGTCGGTGACGACGGTCCGCTCGGACACCCCGGTACGGCGGGCGATCTGCGGATTGGTCAGGCCCTGCGCCACCAGTTCGACAACCCGGCGCTCACGATCGCGCCTGCGGTTCTCCGTGCGGTTGACCAGTTCCGACCACTCGGCACCGGCCGCGAAGGCGAGCAACTGTTCCGGCGTCATCTGAACGGCGGCCGCGTGCAGGTCGGCCAACTGCTTCGAGGTGAACCCACGCCGGGCCGCCGCGTCCGCGTCGTCCAGTTCCGGCCAGCGGGACAGCGGACCGACGACCGGCCGGGCAGCGCCGGTGCGCACCCGGATCGCGTCGGCGGCGGCGATCAGCCGCAGGCCGCGGTCGGCCTGGCCGTGCTGCAACGCCACCAGCGCCAGCCCGTCCAGCGGTGCCGGCATCAGCTCCGGCTGGGTCCGGACACAGCGCAGTGCCTCGATCAGCCGCTGCTCGGCGACCTCCGGCTGATCCCGGGCCAGCGCCACCTCGGCGGTGGTCAACAGGACGGCACACAGTTCGGCGGGCTCGCCGGCACGCCGCAACTCGACCTCGGCTGCGGACAGTTCCGACTCTGCGCTGTCCAACTGGTCCTCGGACCACTCCGACTCGGCACAGCCGACCCGGTCCTCGGTGCCGGTCCTCGCGGCCACCAGCATCGCGCGGCCGATGCCGTGCGCGGCCCTGGCGAGGACCAGCGGCTCGGCCATCGGCCTGCCCAGCAGCATCGCCTTGTCCAGGGCGGCCCGGCCGGGAACCAGTTCGCCCCGGTCCACCAGCGCGAGGCCGAGCAACGCCAGCGCGGCGGCCCTCACCTCGGGCATGCCCGGTTCGGCAGCGGCGGCCGCGGCTTCGGCGGCCATCCGGTTCGTGTCGCCGTGCCACCTGGCCACGCTCGCGGCCACGGTGAGCAGCACGCCCCGGTAGGCACCGCCCCGGTCCGGCCGCTGCACGGCACCCCTGGCCACCGCGCCGGCCTCGGCCAACCGGCCACCGGCCTGCAGGCACAACGCGAGCGCGGCAGCCAGCGCGCCGGCCCTGGGGTCCCTGTGGTGCGCGGCCCACAGCACCACGACGCGCAGCGTGCGCAGGTGCGGCCGCAGCCGGTCGGACGCCCTGGCCTGGTCCAGTTCGGGCTGGGCGAGGTCGGCCAGCCAGCCGGCCAGCCGCCGGTAGGTGTCGTCTGCCTCGCCCGCGACCCGCAGCCGGTACTGGCCGTAGCCGCGGATGGTGCGGTACTGGTCGTAGGTGGCCGGGCCGCCGGACCGCTCACCGGGCAGCAGCAGCGACCTCGAAGCCAGATCGGCCAGCATGGCGTCGATCCGGTACACGGTCAGCCGCGACTCCGGGCACAGCGCGCGCACCGACTCGGCGTCGATCGGGTCGGCCAGCACGGACAGCCGACGGAAGATCAGCTGCTCGTCCGAGGACAGCAGGCGGTAGCTGGCGTCCAGCGCGGACCGCAGGCTGCCGTGCCGGCCTGCCGCCCTGCCGTTCGTCACCAGGTCGTGGCCCGCGTCGACGTGCGCAAGCAGGTCGTCGATGCCGAGCAGTCGGACACAGCGGGCGGCCAGTTCGATGGCCAGCGGCAGGCCGTCCAGCCGGGCGCACAGCCTGGCCACGGTGGTCGCGTGCTGCTGGCTGGTCAGATCGAGGTGCGGCACGCTGCCGGCGGCCCGTTCGACGAACAGCCGGACGGCGTCCACGCCGGCCTGCGGGCGGTCCGGCCGGGCACCGGTGGACAGCGGCCCGAGCGGCAGCAAGGCGACACCGGGCAGGTCGATGGGTGCCCTGCTGGTGGCCAGGATGCGAACACCGGCACACGACCTGACCAGGGCGGCTGCCATCTCGGTGCAGCCGGGCAGGACGTGCTCGATGTTGTCCAGCACCAGCAGCGCGCGCCGCGACCGCAGTGCCTCGACCAGGCCGAGCACGGTCGAGCACCAGGACGGCAGGTACAGGGCGGAGGCGACAGCGGGCGCCACCGGCGAACCGGCGGGCAGCGTGGCGCAGTCGACCAGCCAGACGCCGTCCGGCCAACTGCTGTCCAGCAGTCCGGCACCGGCCTGGCGGGCCACGTCCATGGCGAGCCTGCTCTTGCCGACCCCGGGCGGCCCGACGACTGTCACCACTCGGCGGGCGTCCACGAGTTGGCCCAGTTCGACGAGCTCGTCCTGGCGGCCGATCAGGCTGTCCAGCGCCGCGGGCACGTTGCCCTGGCTGGAGCCCCTGCGGTCGCCGCCGGGAGCGGGCGCCGGTGGGGACCGGCGGATCAGCGGCTCCGGGTCCGGCACGGCGGCCACGGCCCTGGGCTGGCGACCACGGCTCTGCGTCGGCACGGTGCCGTGCTGCACTCCGTTACGGCTGCCGTTGTGGCCGCCGTCCGGTCTGCCGTCCTGGTCGACACCGGACGAGCGCGCGGACTGGGCGGCCAGCCGCAGGCGGTAGGCCCGCTGCCGGCACGCGTTGGAGCAGTACTGCGGCCGCGGGCCGGAGCGCGTCGCACCCGAGCCGTTGGACAGCATCGTGCCGCACGTCCGGCAGTACGTGGTCAGCGTGTCACCTACGACGGTCACGCTCATGCCACCCACGCAGCCTCGGCCGGGGCAGCCTCGGTCGGGCGGACGCTGGGCGCCGCCGCGTAGCCACGTTCAGTAACCATTTCGTCCCTCATCGTCACCACCGGTCCTTCCGGCATCCCCAGCGGAAACTGCTGCCTCGGGACACCACACGTAGGTACGGGCGAACCGGTTCATTGGTATTGGGTTGATTCGGGTGGACTCACGTCTGCAGGCCAGACCGCATACGGTGGGACCGGACAGTCCCGCGCTGTATGTCGACGGAGGAAGCAGATGGCATCTCGGGCACAGATCGGTGTTACCGGCCTCGCGGTGATGGGTCGGAACCTGGCCCGCAACCTCGCCAGGAACGGCTACGTGGTCGCCCTGCACAACCGCACGGTGGCCAAGACGAAGTCGCTGGTCGCCGACCACGGGGACGAGGGCGACTTCGTGCCGACCGAGTCGGCGCGGGACTTCATCGCGGCCCTGGAGCGGCCCCGCCGCGTGGTGATCATGGTGAAGGCCGGTGGCCCGACCGACGCCGTGATCGACGAGTTGTCGCCGCTGATGGACGAGGGCGACATCCTCATCGACTGTGGCAATGCCCACTTCGCGGACACCCGGCGGCGTGAGGCCGATCTCAAGGAGCGTGGTCTGCACTTCGTCGGCGCGGGCGTGTCCGGCGGCGAAGAGGGCGCGCTGCTCGGCCCGAGCATCATGCCCGGCGGCTCCGTCGAGTCCTACCAGGCGCTCGGCCCGATGTTCGAGAAGATCGCCGCCCAGGTGGACGGCACGCCCTGCTGCACCCACATCGGCCCGGACGGTGCCGGCCACTTCGTGAAGATGGTGCACAACGGCATCGAGTACGCCGACATGCAGCTGATCGCGGAGGCGTACGACCTGCTGCGCAACGGGTTGGGCGTCGAGCCAGCCGAGATGGCGAAGATTTTCCAGCAGTGGAACAGCGGCGACCTCGAATCATTCCTGATCGAAACGGCCGCCGAGGTACTCGGCCACGTGGATGCCGTCACCGGCAAGGCTTTCGTGGACATCGTGGTGGACCAGGCCGAGCAGAAGGGCACCGGCCGCTGGACCGTGCAGACGGCACTGGATCTCGGTGTGCCGGTCACCGGTATCGCGGAGGCCACGTTCGCCAGGGCACTGTCCGCACACCCGGAACAGCGGACGGCGGCCCAGCAGGTGCTGCCCGGCCCGGCCGCTTCGGAGCCGATCACCGATCGGGACGCGTTCGTGGACGACGTCCGCAAGGCGCTGTACGCGTCCAAGGTGGTGGCCTACGCGCAGGGCTACGACCAGATGGCCGCGGCCGGTGCCGAGTACGACTGGAACCTCGACCTGGGCGCCATGGCCACGATCTGGCGCGGCGGCTGCATCATCCGGGCGCGCTTCCTGGACCGCATCCGGGAGGCCTACGCGAACGACCCGAACCTGCCGTCGCTGCTGGTAGACCCGTACTTCAGGGACGCCGTGGCGCAGGGTCAGGACGCGTGGCGCCGGGTCGTCGCGCACGCGGCCCAGGTGGGCATCCCCACGCCCGCGTTCTCGTCGTCGCTGGCCTACTACGACGGGCTGCGCGCCGGCCGGCTGCCGGCAGCGTTGATCCAGGGCCTTCGTGACTTCTTCGGCGCGCACACCTACCGCCGGGTGGACAAGGCAGGCACGTTCCACACGATGTGGGCCGAAGAGGGTCGGCGCGAGGTCGAAGCCTGACGTGACCCGGCCGGCCGGTTGACGTGACCGGCCGGCGCGGGTCAGCTTTGTGGTGCCACATTTCTTGCCAGGTCGAAGGGGACACGATGGCTACAGCCACGGCCAAACAGGGCGTGGGCTTCCGGTCGGAGCGGGGACCTGTCCTTGGTGCCCTGATGCTCTGCACGGGACTGGTGGCGCTGGACAGCACGATCATCGCCACGGCTGTGCCGTCCATCGTGCGTGATCTCGGCGGTTTCTCCCAGTTCCCGTGGCTGTTCTCGATCTACCTGCTGACCCAGGCCGTGACCGTGCCGCTGTACGGCAGGTTGGCCGACGTGGTGGGCCGCAAGCCGGTGATGTTCTTCGGCATCGCGGTGTTCCTGCTCGGCTCGGTGCTGTGCGGGGTGGCGTGGAGCATGCCCGCGCTGATCGCCTTCCGGGCCGTGCAGGGCATCGGTGCCGGCGCCGTGCAGCCGATGAGCATGACGATCGTCGGCGACCTGTACACCGTCGAGGAACGCGCCAGGGTGCAGGGTTACCTGGCCAGCGTGTGGGGCGCGGCCGCGGTGCTCGGCCCGACGCTCGGCGGCGTGTTCTCCGAGTACGTGTCGTGGCGGTGGATCTTCTTCGTGAACCTGCCGCTGGGCGCGGTGGCCAGCGTGGTGCTGGCCCGCCGGTTCCAGGAGAAGATCAAGGAACGCAAGCGGCACCGCATCGACTACGCGGGCGCCGGCACGCTGACCGCCGGCTGTTCGCTGCTCATCCTCGGGTTGCTGGAGGGCGGCGTCGGCTGGGCGTGGACGTCCGTGACGAGCATCGTGATCCTGGTCGCGGCCGTGGTGTTGTTGGTCGCGTTCCTGCTGGTGGAGTCGCGTACCCAGGAGCCCGTGCTGCCGCTGTGGGTGTTCCGCAGACGGGTACTGACCGGCGGCACGCTGGCCACGTTCGGCGTCGGCGCGCTGCTGATCGGGCTGAGCTCGTACGTGCCGACGTACGTGCAGGGCGTGCTCGGTACCGGTGCGCTGGTCGCCGGGTTCGCGCTGGCGGCGCTGTCCATCGGCTGGCCGATCGCGGCCACGTTCGCGGGCCGGATCTACATCCGTATCGGCTTCCGGAACACGGCGCTGATCGGCAGCGTGTTCGTGATCACCGGGGCCGTGCTGTGTGCTCTGCTGCCGGAGAACGCCCAGGTCTGGCAGGTCGGCGGCGCGGCGTTCGTGGTCGGCATCGGGCTCGGCCTGACCGCGAGCCCGACCCTGGTGGCCGCGCAGTCGGTGGTCGGCTGGGACCGCAGGGGCGTGGTCACCGGCACCAACATGTTCGCCAGGTCGATGGGCAGCGCGGTGGGCGCGGCCGTGTTCGGGGCGATCGTGAACTCGACGCTGACCAACCGGCTGTCCCACCCGCCCGCATCGGTCGCGCGGGCGTTGGGCGGCAAGGGCCTGGACACGACCAGTCTGGTGCTCGGCGGCCAGATCCCGACGCACGACGCCGGTGTGGCCGCGTTCGTCCGGGACGCGCTGTACGCCGCGTCGCACCATGTATTCGTCAGCCTGATCGTGGTCGCCGTGCTCGGCGCCGCGGTGCTGTTCCTGATGCCGCGCAGGACAACGGAACTCACCTTTGACTGAACTGTTCGCTCCGGGATCGACGGCGGTCCGGCGGGACGTGCTGAACGGCAAGATCTGGACAGCGACACCGAACCGGGTGGTCGCCGACACGGGTGACACAGTCGTGCTGTCCTGCTGGCCCGGCGTCGAGATGATGGCGCCGACGACGTGGATCCACTGGCTGCTCACCGACGACGACGATGTCCGCAAGCAGGCGATCCCGAACCTCGCGGCGGGTCAGTGGGACATCGACCGGTGGACCTGGCGGGGCACGACGCTGGTCAGCCGGTTCGGTGCGGGCGACTGGTTCAGCGTGCACCGGTACATCGCGCCCGACGGCGGTCCGACGGCGTGGTACGTCAACTTCGAGCGGCCGTTCCGCAGGACCCTGATCGGCATCGACACCTTCGACTTCCTCGTCGACCTGGTCGTCGCGCCGGACCTGGCGAGCTACCGGTGGAAGGACGAGGATGAATACGCACACGCCCGGCGGATCGGCCTGATCGACGACGCGCTGCACGCACAGATCGACATAGCCAGGGACGAAGTCGTCGCGCTGGTCGAGGCAAGGAAGGGTCCGTTCGCCGAGGACTGGTCGACCTGGCGCCCCGAACCGGACTGGCCGCTGCCCACGTTGCCGGCCGACGCGCTCAGCCCGCTACGACCCTGACCGAGCGGCCCGCGAGGGTGACGATGTCGCCGTCGTGCAGTTGCCTGCCTCGTCTGGTGTCCACCCGGCCGTTGACGGTGACCTCGCCCGCCTCGACCAGGGCCTTGGCGTCCGAGCCACCGTCGGCCAAGCCGGCCAGTTTCAGGAACTGGCCAAGTCGGATGCTCTCGTCGGAAATGGTCACCTCGGCTACGCGCACGCGGACCATCTCACCGCCCGAGCGGCGGAGATCGCAAATCCCTGGCGCCATCGGTGTGTTGGATCCAGCCGAACGTCAGCTCGACAGCCCGCCGCCAGTTGCCGTACTCCTGCTCCCTGCGACCCGCGTCCATGGCCGGTGACCACTGCGCCGCCCGGTGCCAGTTGCTGCGCAGGCCCTCCAGGTCCGGCCAGTAGCCGACCGCCAGCCCGGCCGCGTACGCCGCGCCGAGCGACACCGTCTCCACCACCATCGGCCGCACCACCGGCACGTTCAGCACGTCCGCGATGAACTGCATGAGCAGGTTGTCCGCCGTCATCCCGCCGTCCACCTTGAGCGTCGTCAGGTTCAGCCCGGAGTCGGCGTTCATCGCGTCCACCACCTCGCGGGTCTGCCAGCCGGTCGCCTCCAGCACGGCCCTGGCCAGGTGGCCCTTCGTGATGTACGACGTGAGCCCGGCGATGACGCCGCGCGCCTCGCTGCGCCAGTGCGGCGCGAACAGTCCGGAGAACGCGGGCACGATGTAGCAGCCGCCGTTGTCCTCCACGGTCCTGGCCAACGTCTCGATCTCCGGCGCGCTGGCGATCAGCCCCAAACCGTCGCGGAACCACTGCACCAGCGATCCGGTGATCGCGATGGAGCCCTCCAGCGCGTAGACCGCCTTCTCCTCGCCGATCTTGTAGCCGACGGTGGTGAGCAGCCCGTGCGTGGAGTGTGCCGGGGTGGGGCCGGTGTTCATCAACAGGAAGCTGCCGGTGCCGTACGTGCACTTCGCCTCACCGGCGGTGAAACACGTCTGTCCGAACAGCGCGGCGTGCTGGTCGCCCAGCGCGGCGCCGATGGTGATGCCGGGGACGACGCGGGCGGTGACGCCGTATGTCTCGGTGGACGAGCGGATCTCCGGCAGCATCTTGCGTGGAATGTCGAAAAAGGACAGCAACCAGTCGTCCCAGGCCAGGGTGTGCAGATCCATCAGCAGGGTCCGGCTGGCGTTGGTCACGTCGGTGACGTGCACTCCCCCGTCGGCGCCACCGGTCAGGTTCCAGATCAGCCAGCTCTCCATCGTGCCGACCAGCACGTCGCCGCGTTCGGCCCGCTCGCGCAGACCTGGAGTGCGGTCCAGCATCCACCTGATCCTGGGCGCCGAGAAGTAGGTCGCCAACGGTAGGCCGGTGCGCTCGTGGACGGTCTCGGCGCCGGGCCTACGGGACAACTCCTCGACGATCTCGTCGGTGCGGGTGTCCTGCCAGACGATGGCGCGCCCGATCGGGGCGCCGGTGAGCCGGTCCCACAGCACCACGGTCTCGCGCTGGTTGGCGATGCCGATGGCCACCACCTGGTTGGCGCCGATACCGGCCTGGCGCAGTGTCTGCGGCACGATCCTGGCCAGGTTGCGCCAGATCTCCACGGCGTCGTGCTCGACCCAGCCGGGTTTCGGGAAGAACTGCTGATGTTCCTTCTGTACCAACGAAGCCAGCCGCCCACGTTGGTCGAACAGGATGCATCTGGTGGAGGTGGTGCCCTGGTCGATCGACATCACATAGCGCTGGACCATGCCGCTCCCGCTCTCCGCTTCGCTCCGGGTGCCGCCCCTCGGTCCAGAGGGCCCACCCGCTCCGTCACCACCTGGACGCCCCTAGATCCCTGGACACCGCACGAGCCGCGTCCCGCACGTAACCGACCAGCACCTGACTCGGTAGGCCCTTGCCGTCACAGATCCGTTCCACCGCGCCGGAAACACCGATGGCTCCGACCACCAGCCCACCATAACCACGGATGGGCGCCGCAATGCTCGCCTGACCCGGCGTGCTCTCCTCCGTGTCGGCGGCCCAACCCCGGTCGCGCACTTCGTTCAGTGCGCGCGCGAGCACTTTGGGTACGACAATGGTCCGGCGGGTGAAGGCGTCCAGCACCTCCTCGCGCTGCAGCACACCTGCCAGTTCGACGTCGTAGGCCAGCAGCACCTTGCCCAGCGCGGTCGCGTGCAGCGGCAGCAGTGAGCCGACGTCCAGCGTCTGGAGCGTGTCATCCGGCCGGAACACGTGGTGCACGACGAGGACCTGGCCCTCCAGCGGCGCTCCGATCCGGACAGCCTCACCGCTGCGTGCGGCCAGCGCGTCGGCCCAGTTGATCGCGCGGGAGCGAAGTTCGTTCACGTCCAGGTAACTCGTGCCGAGATGCAGCAGGGCCGCACCCAGCTGATACTTCCCGGTAGCTCGGTCCTGTTCGACGAAACCGACCCGCTGCAACGTGCGGAGGATGCCGTGGGCAGTTCCCTTGGCCAGCTCCAGCGAGCTCGCGATCTCACCGACGCCGAGCCTGCCGGAGCCACGGGCGAGCAGCCGCAGGATGGCGGCCGCCCGTTCGATCGACTGCACGGGACCGGGCATTCCGAGACCATAACCCCGTCGACCCCAGTTCGACAATGTCGAACAAAACCTCCCTAGCCGATGACTCCAGTGTGCGCTGGCTCATGGTCCCCGTCCGGTCGCGGAGGGTGTTCGCCCCCAGGGGGTTCGACATTGTCGACCTCCGTGCGTTGACCCGGTATTTCCGCAGCCCTATCGTCCGATCCAGCCTTCCGGGGCCTTGTGACCCCGCGCACCACACTCAAGGAGGAGTCATGGTCGAACGGCTCAAGGAACACGGCTTGCTCGGCGAGATGGCCGCCGAGTTCGCCGGCACGTTGATCCTCATCCTCTTCGGTGTCGGCGTGGTGGCCCAAGTGGTCGCCGCCGGCATCGGCGGGCACGACAGCATCGCTTGGGCCTGGGGATTCGGCGTGACCCTTGGCGTATACGTGGCCGGCAAGATCAGTGGCGGCCACCTCAACCCCGCCGTGACCATCGCCCTGGCCGCCTTCAAGGGCTTCGAGTGGCGCAAGGTCGCCCCCTACGTGCTGGCCCAGACCCTCGGTGCGTTCGTCGCCGCGCTGCTGGTGCGCTGGAACTACACGGAGGTGCTGGCCAAGGCCGATCCCGGGCACACCATCAAGACCCAGGGCGTGTTCTCCACCCTGCCCGGTAACGGCACGCTGCCGGTGAGCGACTGGGGCGCGCTGCGCGACCAGATCATCGGCACCGCGATCCTGCTGTTCGTCATCGTCGCCATCACCGACCTGCGCAACAACACGCTCGCGGGCGGTATCGCTCCACTGGCCATCGGTTTCCTCGTCGTCGCGATCGGCATGGCGTGGGGCACCGACGCCGGTTACGCCATCAATCCGGCCCGTGACTTCGGCCCCCGGTTGGCCTCGTTCTTCACCGGGTATGGATCGGCCTTCCACGATCAGTACGGGCATCTCTATTTCTGGATTCCAATCGTCGGCCCGATCATCGGTGGCCTGGTCGGCGTGGCCCTGTACGACCTGCTGGTCGGCCGGTTCCTGCCGGCCATGGGTCCGCAGGAACCCGGCGAGGTGCCGACGAATCCGGATGACTTCAAGACTGCCGTCTGACGGCCCGATCTCGCTCAACGCAAGGAGAGCACAACATGGCTGACTTCGTGGGAGCCGTTGACCAAGGCACCACCAGTACCCGATTCATGATCTTCGACCACGGTGGCAACGAGATCGGTCGGCACCAGTTGGAGCACGACCAGATCCTGCCGCAGGCGGGCTGGGTCGAGCACAACCCGGCCGAGATCTGGGAGCGCACCAGGACGGTCATCCAGACGGCGCTGACCAACGCCAAACTGGACGCGTCCGACCTGGCCGCTGTCGGCATCACCAACCAACGCGAGACGGCGGTGGTGTGGAACAAGAAGACCGGCAGGCCCTACTACAACGCCATCGTGTGGCAGGACACCCGTACCGACCGGATCGCGTCCGCACTGGACCGGGACGAGCGGGGCCAGACGATCCGGCGCAAGGCAGGTCTGCCGCCCGCGACCTACTTCTCCGGCGGCAAGATCCAGTGGATCCTGGAAAACGTTGACGGTGTAAGGGAAGCAGCCGAGGCAGGCGACGCGATCTTCGGCAACACCGACAGCTGGCTGCTGTGGAACCTGACCGGCGGCACGGACGGCGGCGTGCACGTCACCGACCCGACCAACGCCAGTCGCACCATGCTGATGAACCTGGAGACGCTGGACTGGGACGACGAACTGCTCGGCTTCTTCGGTGTGCCGCGTTCGATGCTGCCCACGATCAAGCCGTCCAGCAATCCCGATCTGTACGGCACGACCCGCAAGGACGGCCCGTTCGGCGGCGAGGTGGCCCTGTCCGGTGACCTCGGCGACCAGCAGGCGGCGACCGTCGGCCAGGTGTGCTTCGAGCCCGGCAAGGCGAAGAACACCTACGGCACCGGCAACTTCCTGCTGCTGAACACCGGCGAGGAACTGGTTCGTTCGGAGAACGGTCTGCTCACCACGGTGTGCTACCAGTTCGGCACGAACAAGCCGATCTACGCGCTGGAAGGCTCCATCGCGGTGACCGGTTCCGCGGTGCAGTGGCTGCGTGACCAGTTGGGCATCATCAGCGGCGCCGCGCAGAGCGAGTCGCTGGCCCGGCAGGTGGACGACAACGGCGGTATCTACTTCGTGCCGGCGTTCTCGGGTCTGTTCGCGCCGTACTGGCGATCGGATGCCCGTGGCGCGATCGTCGGTCTGTCCCGGTTCAACACCAACGCCCACCTGGCCAGGGCGACCCTGGAGTCGATCTGCTACCAGACCAGGGACGTGGTGGAGGCCATGCAGCAGGACTCCGGGGTGACCCTGGACGTGCTGCGGGTGGACGGTGGCGTGACCGCGAACCAGCTGTGCATGCAGATGCAGGCGGACATCCTCGGCGTGCCGGTGTCCAAGCCGGTCGTCGCGGAGACCACCGCACTGGGTGCGGCGTACGCGGCAGGCTTGGCGGTGGGCTTCTGGAAGAACACCGACGAGCTGGAGACCAACTGGAACGAGGACCAGCGCTGGCAGCCCGAGTGGAACGACGAGCAGCGCGCCACCGGCTACGCGGGCTGGAAGAAGGCAGTCGAGCGGACACTCGACTGGGTAGACGTCGACTGATCGCTGGTTGACTCGAAGAGGGAGACCGGCGCCTCGCCCGCACGACACGTGTGGGCGAGGCGCCGCTAACGTGATCACGTGCGGTTTCAATTGGAGATGCGACCGATCGGCGGCGGCGAGCCGCCGGTCACGATCGCATACCGACCGCGCAGGATGGTCAAGCTCGCAGCCGCGATGCTGAACTGGCAGATGGCGGTCGATGCGGGGCCGGCACCGAAGTTCCCGCTGTGGGCGGTGTACGGGGTGTCCGATTTCGACAGTGCGGGTCGGCCGGTCGGTGAACGGGCTTCCGATTACGAGACGGCACTGGCTCGGATCTTGAGCGGACATGGGCGGACGGATCGTCCCGGGATCCCGGTGCACAAGCTGAGCACGAACCTCGGCTGGCACGTCACGGCTGCGGAGTGCGCGGCGGCGCTGCGCTCCTTCAACGAGGGAGTGGCGGCCGGTCGGGACGCGGCGGTGTTCGGCAAGAAGCTGATCCCGTTCCTGCGCGCGGCAGCCGCCGAAGACGGCTTCGAAGTGCACTGACCCACCGTCCGAGCGGTGGGTCGACATCGTTTGATGTATATGCAACACTGTTGGTGTGAGCGCTTCCTCCGTCGACGAGATCGTGGGCGACTGCCTGGCAGTGCGCGTCCGGCTGATCGGCCGGGCGCTCACGAGCCTGTACGACGGCGCCCTTGACGGTCACGGCTTGACCATTGCCCAGGTCAACCTGTTGGCAGCACTGGGCAAGGTCGGCCCGTGTGCGCCGTCGAAGCTTGGCGATGTGCTGCAACTGGAGAGGTCCACAGTCAGTCGAAACTTGAATCTGCTGCTGAAGCACGGCTGGATCGAGGCCCCGTCGTCCGATGCGAAGGGGATGCGGGAGGTTGTGCTCACCCGCGCCGGCCGGGCCAAGATCGAATCCGTAATGCCCGAGTGGCGGCAGGCTCAGCGACAGGCCGCGGAGCTTCTCGGGGCGACGGGCGTGAACGCGGTCCGCCGGATTGCGAGCAGCATGGGATACGCGCCGGGCCTATAGGCGAACAGGGTCGGCCCAGGCGCATCTCAACGGTCAGATGTTGTATATACATCACTAAGGAGAGCGTATGAACGAGTCATTTACGAACAAGGTCGTACTGGTCACGGGCGCATCACGAGGAATCGGTAGAGCCGTCGCGCTGGCGTTCGCCCAGGAAGGAGCACAGCTGGTTCTGGCGGCCCGCTCGGCCGACCGACTTGCCCAGGTGGAGAACGAGGTCCGCGATCTCGGCTCTGCGACGTCGTCCGTCGTGACCGACGTGACCTCGCACGATGCCGTGGCCGCTCTGGTGGACGCCGCGATGAATCGATTCGGAAGAATCGACGTCCTGGTGAACAACGCAGGAATCGGGAAGGTGGGGGGTATCGAGTCGGCGGCGTTTGAATCCGACGTTCGCCAAACACTACAGGCGAGCCTTTTCGGGATGATCGATGTGACGCAACGCGTACTCCCGATACTGAGGAAGCAGAGGTCGGGCGCGATCGTCAACATGTCGTCCGTCATGGGACGCAAGGCGTTCTCCCGCTTCGGCTCGTACGCGATCGTGATGCACGCGGTCTCTGCGTTCTCCGACAGTCTTCGTCAGGAGGTGGCCGGCGACGGTATTCGGGTCTCGGTGATCCATCCGGCGCTCACCGCCACCGATCTGTTGAGGGAGGCAGCGGAAGCTGAGATGCCTCCACCCTTCCGGCACATGACTCCGCTGTCGTCGGAAGATGTCGCGCGAGCTGTGGTAGCCGCGGTCCGGCGCGGGAAGCGACGTGTGGTGTTGCCGCGAACGGCAAACATGCTGCTGCTCGGCGAGGCGTTGTCACCTCGCATCGGCGACCTGATCGCCACAGCGCTGACACTGCGGCCCGTCGCCGGATTGCTCGGGATGAGCCGAGGGAAGACCTACCACGAAACGATCGCGAGCCGCCCGGGCCGATGAGGCGACCATCCGCGGGCGAGTCGACCACCCAGGCGAGCGAATCGACCGCGCCGGCGGACGAATCGACCGCGCACGCCGGCAAGTCGACCACGCCAGCGGGCAAATCGACCACTCAGGCGGGCGATTCGACTGCGCAGAGGGCGAGCCGGCTGCGCCGAAGGGCGAATCGACCCCGCACGTGGGCAAATCGATCACTCAAGCGGGCAAGTCGACCGTACTGGCGGCCGAGTCGGCCACCCAGCGGACGAACCGGCTGCGCCGGCGCGCGACTCGACCCTCCAGCCGTCTCGGTCCGCTACTCGGCGGCTGGGGCCGTGCTGCCGCTGATCGGCACGGGCGGGATGCCCAGCTTCCGGTGGTCCCAGGAGCGGACTCGCCCCGGCACCACCCGTACGACGACCCGCTTGTTCATCATCGCCTCGACCATCGGGCGCTGGTCCTCCGAGTACGGCCCGTAGTACCGCTCCCACACGCTGATCCCGACCCGCAGCGCATCGGCCGCTTCCGAGGACACCACTCCCCTGCCCTCGATCGACACGCCCCGCAGCACGTCATATGTCAGACCGTCCTCGATCAGACACGTCACCCGGTCGTCCCGTCGCAAGTTGACCACTTTCTGCGACTTGACCTTCGTCTCGAACCAGATCTCACCGTCCAGCACGGCGAACCACATCGCCACCAGGTGGGGCGTCCCGCCGGGCCCGTTCGTGGCCAACGTCGCGGTCCGACTGCCCCGCACGAACGCCGCTACCTCGTCCTCGCTCATCCTGATCTGTGCCCGCTGGTTCACGCCCATGCCAGCACGGTACCGATCCTGCATTCCCCCTGGACCAGGCCGGCCGACGGCTGGTGAACTATTCCCGTGACCCAGCTACATCGGGCCAAGGCCCGCCACTTCCACGCGCTGCACCGGGACGGGTCAGCGCTGGTACTGGCCAACGCGTGGGACGTGCCAGGCGCCCGCCAGGTCGAGCAGGCCGGTGGCACCGCCGTCGCCACCACCAGCACCGGCTGGCACCTGAGCGGCGACAGCGACCGCTCAGCACGGTCCCGCGCGCTCGATCTCGTCGCGGGCATCGTCGCCGCCGTCGACGTTCCCGTCACGGCGGACGTGGAGGGCGGCTTCGCCAGTGACCCGGCAGGCGTGGCCGACACCGTCCGGTGCGTGCTCGCTGCCGGCGCGGTCGGCATCGACATCGGCGACTCCGGCTATGCGATGGCGGCACCGCTGCGGCCGATGGCCGAGCAGGCTGAGCGGATCGCGGCGGCCAGAGCGGCGGACAGTGTGGACATCCCGTTGTTCGTCAACGCGCGGATCGACGTTTTCCTGCGCACCCATGGGCCGAACGCCGATCTCCTCACAACCACACTGGAGCGCGCGGCCGCCTACCTGAGCGCGGGCGCGGACGGCATCTTCGTGCCCGGTGTCGTCGACCCGGGCACGATCACCGCGTTGGTGGCCGGCATCCCGGCGCCGCTGACCGTCCTGGCCGGACCGGACGCGCTGGGCTTCGCCGCATTGGGCGGATTGGGCGTCCGGCGGATCAGTGTCCTGCGCGCCGGCAGGGTTACTGGACCGGTACAGCACTGTTGATCACCAGTTTTCCGTATCAAACCCAGCATGGCCGGTCTCTTGTTGTCATCACGTTGACCAGCAAGGAGTACCGACATGACCACTCCCGCGAGACGCAGGATCGCCCGCTACGGATGGGTCGCCGACCTGCCCGACGCGCGCGATCACCTCTTCGCAGCGCCGCATGCCACCGTCACCGATCTGCCGCCCAGCGCCGACCTGAGCTCCGGCCTGCCGGACGCCTACGACCAGGGCCAGATCGGCAGTTGCACGGCGAACGCCATCTCGGGCGCCTTCGAGTTCGGCCTGCGCAAGCAGAACCTGACCGACTTCATGCCCTCCCGCCTGTTCATCTACTACAACGAGCGGGCCATGGAAGGCACCGTCGGCACCGACTCCGGCGCCCAGATCCGGGACGGCATGACCTGCCTGGCCAAGCAGGGCGTGTGTCCGGAGTCGGAGTGGACCTACGACGACACCCCCGGCGACCCGCAGACCAGCGTCTTCCCGTCCGACGCGCACGACGCCGCGAAGCCGACGCAGGAGTGCTACGACCACGCGCTGAACAACAGGGCGACGTCCTACCAGCGTGTCACCCAGAACCTGGACCAGATGCGCGGCTGCCTCGCCGCAGGTTTCCCGTTCGTGTTCGGCTTCACCGTCTACGAGAGCTTCGAGGGCCAGGAGGTCGCGCAGACCGGCGAGGCCCAGTTGCCCGAGCGCGGCGAGCAGGTCGTCGGCGGGCACGCTGTGCTGGCCACCGGCTACGACGACAGCCAGCAGCGATTCCTGGTCCGCAATTCCTGGGGTACCGGCTGGGGCAAGGACGGCTATTTCTCCATTCCCTACGCCTATCTGACCAACCGTCGCCTCGCGTCGGACTTCTGGACCGTGCGCGTCGTGGACTGACGAGTCGCGCGGCCGGCCGGAAAACGG
>DASXYT010000175.1:0-22767 GCA_036502345.1 Pseudonocardiaceae bacterium
CGTCCTTTCTAGAGACGTAGCGGCGAGAGAAGAGGTACCCGAGCATGTCGAGGGAGGCCAGTGCATGGTTGACGGCCAGGAACTCGTCGGGGGTGAGGTCGTCCGCTTGGCGGCCCTTCTCGTGCATCTCGAAGAGCACACGCCTCCCGTGCTGCCGGTCCGGCGCCAAGAGTTGATCGTGGATCTTTAGCAGCAGGTCACGCCGGCCGCCATAGCGGTTGTGTGAGAACACGAACACGCTGAACACGAGAGCTGCCAGGGAGATCGCCAACGTCACGGCGGGGAGCATGGCTCTGATCGTGCTGGCAGACCACGTCCTGGGAGTGACTTCGCCCGACTGGCCGAGTGTGCCAGCGGCCGACGGCACCGCGTCAAGGCGGGAGAGCGTGCCTTGACCCGCCGCCACCGGCCATGGAATCGGCTTCGTGTCGGGCGGAGGCGCGGTGTGGGCAAGGCGCCACGGTGCAGGCCGTGCGATCCGCGTGCAACTAGCGGCGGTCAACCACGGTCAACGGCGGGGTTCAGCGGTGAGTCTACGGACCGGCCTTGATCACGAAAAAATCCGCTGACCTGCGAGAAGGTCAACGGATCGGTGGTGGCCAGGGACGGGGTCGAACCGTCGACCTTCCGCTTTTCAGGCGGACGCTCGTACCAACTGAGCTACCTGGCCAAAAACGACCGGCCGGGTAGGCCGATCGCTTGTGGCGACCCAGACGGGACTCGAACCCGCGACCTTCGCCGTGACAGGGCGACGCGCTAACCAACTGCGCCACTGGGCCTTGCTGTTCTGCGTACTCCCAACGGGATTCGAACCCGCGCTACCGCCTTGAAAGGGCGGCGTCCTAGGCCGCTAGACGATGGGAGCCCGGTCGGCCCGGTGTTCCGACCGACCGTGCCACCAACGGCTGTCCGCTGGGAGCACGCCAAGCATAGGGCACACCGCCACGGTCCTCCAAAACGGGGCCACCCCGCTTGTGAAACGGCAGGCAGACCGGCTACCGGCAAACGGATCGCCACACCGGGCACCCGCTACGGGGTACCGGATGTGGCGAGCAACACCAGTGTCGGCCTGTCGCCGGACCGTCACCGACGTACGGGTGGTGTGCCCTCCTCGTCGGGCACGAGGCCCAACATGTCCAGCAACTGGCGGCAGTCGTCCGCATCGTGGGCGTTCCTGGCGACCGCCAGTCGCGCCCTGCGGACCTGGTCACCCGAGATGCGCCCCGGCTCACCGTTGCGCTGCGCGGGCAGATCAGTGGAGTGACGTGGCAGTGAGTCGTCCTCCTGCCACAGCAGCTTCCGAATATCGAGGCTTCCGCTCATGGCTACCTCCCCGGGCTCCGGTTTCCCCGCGAGGTTAGCTACTGCTGTCCAGGTGCGCAGCCTCCCGTGGGGTGATTCAAGGGCACGGACAGTGACGTCAGCACGATCAGAGACGCCCACGGCGGCCGATTCCAGGCTTTCGGCGGTCACTGAACGGGTCAACCGAGCCCGGTGAGTGTCTGTCAGCGTGACTACCCCCTGGGGGTACCGTGAGATCGGACCAGCCCAGATCGAGAGGAACTTCGTCGATGACCGTCAGCGCCCCGCACTCGGCCACCTACACCGTGACCGGCATGACCTGTGAGCACTGTGTCGCATCGGTCACCGAGGAACTGACCGCGCTCGCGGACGTCACCGGGGTGGCTGTTGACCTGGCCACCGGGTCGGTCACGGTGACCAGCGAACGCCCGCTGAGCACCCAGGAAGTGACCGAGGCTGTCACAGAAGCCGGCTACAAGTTGGCCGACTGACCAGCGAATCCTCGTCGCCGCCGCGGCAAAGCCGCAGGTAGACCGGTCGCACCAGAATTGGTCACGATCGTGCCAACTGTGGGTGAACGATGGCAACAAATTTCCACGCTCAACCACTCGCGTGCCGACATGATCGCGTGTCACAATTCAGTTGCTGACACACCCCCGGTCAGCGCCTGTGGAGATCCCCTCCAGCCCCCGCGTTCCTCCCCCTGGCGCGGGGGCTCTCCATGTTCGGAGCTGGTCTGATCCTGAGGCACGGACCCTCAGTTCGACACGCGCGGGTGGCGGAAAACACACCCCGGGCACTATCCCGCAATCGAACCGTTATCGTGTTCGCCGTGCAGATTCCATCGCTAGGACGAACGAAGACCGGGAGACATCGCCCCGTCTCGGCCGAAGATGATCCGCAGGCGCCAGGCCGTGAGTTGGAGAACTACCTCGCAGCTCTGGCGCCGGACACCGACGTCGAGACCACGGGAACCGGTCGCCGGTTCGGCAACGCCCAGGTTTACCAACTGCGTCTTCAGCTGAGCGCGAACGAGCAACTCCGCGAGCTGGCTGCGGCCACCGGTACCTCCCCGCAGGCACTGGCCCAGGAGTGGGTGATGCAGCGACTCGGCTGGGAAGCTGAGCAGCGCGCAACCCACGTCGGTGCGGCCAGCCGCGGCTACAGCGACACCCCGGCCTGGCCCGAGTAGCAGGTCGTATCGATCTCCCGGTCCCGAACTCCCGATCGCGGACCGGTCCACCCCGACGGCAGAACGGACCCCACTCGTATCGAGTGGGGTCCGTCGAGTATTTCCTGCCTGACGACGTGGCGGGCGAGCCGCCGGTCGGAGTGTCAGACCGGGCGGACGTTCTGGGCCTGCGGCCCCTTGGTGCCCTGGCCGACCTCGAACTCGACTACCTGGTTCTCCTCCAGGCTGCGGTATCCCGAGCCCTGGATCTCCGTGTAGTGCACGAACACATCCGGTCCGCCGTCTTTGCGCTGGATGAAGCCGTAGCCCTTCTCGGCGCTGAACCACTTGACGGTGCCCTCTGCCACGCCTGCCTCCTCGCAGGATCAGCTGGGACTGCACCGTGCAGTCCCCGGCCGTTCCCGGGCAGTTCCACGATTCTCCGCCGAGAAAAGAAACGCCCGCACATCGTTCCGCGAGCGTGATACCACGAACACGAAGAACCACGGCCTAGCCGCACAGCGTAGTCGGTTGATTGCCCTCGCACTACCATCTGACACTGTTGCCCCATAGCGGTTGACGGTGGACATGCCCGTCGATATCGACGTTCGGTAGCCGGTCCGGCGCACCCGTGACAGCCCATGTGCCGGATACGCTGTGTGCTCTGGATCTAGGTCGCGCGACGGTCCGAGTGCGGACTGTAATGTGATGGTGATCACAGGGCGGAGGGGGTGGGTCATGGGGCGGGAGAGCACGCGACGGTGGGCGGTGCCACTGCTCGGGGTGGCGCTGTTGGGTGCCGTACTGGCGGGCTGCACGTCAGGGGCGCCAACTGCCGACCGACAGCCGGCCACCACGCACAGCTCGACCCCGCCGCCGGCCCCCGTCGCCCAGCCCGCCACGGTGGCCACCCAGCCCGTCGCCGGCGCTCGTGGCGTCAGCCCGGCCGGTGTCTTCGCCGCCTCCGTCGCCAACGGCACCATCACGCACGTCGCGCTGACCAACGCGAAGGGCGCCGTGGTCACCGGCCGGCTCTCCGCCGACCACCGCAGCTGGACCGCGAGTGAACCGCTCGGCTACGGCAAGACCTACGCCTGGTCCGGCGATGCGACCGGCGAGGACGGTAAGACCGTGCCGATCGGCGGCGCGTTCACCACGCTCACACCGGAGCGGCAGGTGAGCGCCAAGCTGAACGTCGGCGACGGCAAGACCTACGGCGTGGCCATGCCGATCGCGCTCACGTTCAGCCACCCGGTGACCGACCGGATCGCCGTGCAGCAGGCGTTGACCGTCAGCACGTCGACGCCGACGACGGGCCTGTGGGCGTGGCTGGACGACCAGACGGTGCACTGGCGGCCGAAGAGCTACTACACGCCGGGCACCCACGTCGTGGTCAGCGCCAAGCTGTACGGCGTGGCGTTCGCGCCGGGTGAGTACGGCAGGTCCGACATCTCTGCCGACTTCACCATCGGGCGCTCGCAGGTCGTGCGGGCGAACACGAAGACGCATCGCATGGTGGTGCTCACCAACGGGAAGAAGACCGCCGACTACCCGGCCAGTTTCGGCCTGGACTCCGATCCCGGTCGCGTCACCAACTCCGGCGTGCACGTCGTGCTGTCCCGCAGCGAGACCCACTTCATGACCAACGCGAAGTACGGCTACGTCGACCTTGAGGTGCACTGGGCGGTGCGACTCTCCAACAACGGTGAGTTCGTGCACGCGGCACCGTGGTCGGTCGGTCAGCAGGGCCGCGTCAACGTGTCGCACGGTTGCGTGAACCTGTCCACGGCGAACGCGCTCGCGTACTACAAGTCGGTGCTGGTCGGCGATCCCGTTGAGGTCACCGGATCGACGCAGCACCTCGGAGCGTCCGACGGCGACTACTACGACTGGACGCTGAGTTGGGCGCAGTGGCAGGCGAAGTCCGCCCTGTCTGCCTAGTCGGGCCGTAGCCGGGCGCGTTCCCGCCAGTTGCGGGCCTTCGTGCGGTTGCCGCACACCCGCATCGAGCACCACGTGCGGGATCGGTTGCGGGAGTGGTCGAAGAACGCCCACCGGCAGTCGTCCGCGGGGCAGATCTTGACCCGATCCCAGTCGCCGAGCACCGCGAGCCGCGCGCTGGCCGCCAGCACGGCGCCCACCGGATCGCTGGCCACCAGGATGGGCACGCCGTCGTGCAACTCCACCCGAACGAGGCCTCCGGTACGCACGGCAGCGCCGTCACCGACCGGCCCCTGGCCCTCGGTCACGGCGTTGCGGAGAGCATCGCGCACGCCTCTGACCTGCGCGATCAGCTCATCCGCCGGCACGCCGACCGGGGGTGGGCCGAGACCTTGTCCCGTGGCCCACTCACGCCATCGCATCGGGTCGTCCAGCACGTCGGTGTCCTGCTCGACGTCGACCGTGTTGAGGAAGGCCACCACCAGTTCCACATCGTGGTCGTGAGCACCGAGGTCCTCAGCCCATCCGGCTGTCATGCGGACCTGTGCGCCAGCCACCAGACCAGTCACCACTCCACTGTAAAGAATATGGAGTTGCCGGCGCTTCCGAACCGTCATAAAGTTTTCGCCGGTTAGTAACCGGTAAACCGACTTAAGTGGGTACGGAGGCATCAGATGGCTACGGATTCCCTGGTCCGGCTGGGTTCGATCGTGCTGGACTGTCCCGACCCGGCCGCCCTCGCCGGCTTCTACGCCAAGCTGCTCGGCTGGCCCGAGACCGGCATCAAGGCCAACTCCGACTGGGTCACGCTGACCAATCCGGACGGCGGCCTCACCATCGACTTCCAGCAGGCCGACGACTACCAGGCGCCGACCTGGCCGGACCCGGCCCGGCCGCAAATGTTCCACTTCGACCTGACAGTTTCGGACATGTCCACCGCCGCCGAGCACGCCGTCGGCATCGGTGCCCGGCCGCTGGATCTGTCCGATGAGCACCCCACGTTCCAGGTCTACGCGGACCCGGCCGGCCACCCCTTCTGCCTCTGTGCCGGCTGACGTGCTGGTTTACGCCCTGAGCCGACTATGCACGCCGTGTATACCCGACGTGTATAGTCGGTGGCATGTCAATCGGACACACGCTGCTCGGGCTGCTGGAGACCGGCCCTCGGCACGGCTATGACCTGAAGCGGGCCTACGACGTACGGTTCGGCCAGGACAAGCCGCTGCCGTACGGCCAGGTCTACTCGACGCTGTCCCGTTTACTGCGCAACGGGCTGGTCGAGGTCACTGGCGTCGAGGCCGGCGACGGCCCGGATCGCAAGCGGTACGCGATCACCAACGCCGGCGTGACCGACGTCGAGTCGTGGTTGAGCACGGCCGAGACGCCCGAGTCCTACCTGCACAACACCCTGTACACGAAGGTGGTGCTCGCCCTGCTGTCCGGGCGCAGCGCCGCCGACGTGCTGGACGTGCAGCGGGCCGCCCACCTGCGGACGATGCGCGAGCTGACCCGTCGGAAGGTCGACGGCGACCTGGTCGACGCACTGATCTGCGACCACGCCCTGTTCCACCTCGAAGCCGACCTGCGCTGGCTGGAACTCACCGCCGCACGGCTCGACGAGCTGGCCGGGGAGGTGCGCGCGTGAACGGGGAGCTTCGTGATCCGCTGCTGGCCGGCACCGGCCTCACCAAGGCCTTCGGACCGACTCCTGCGCTGATCGCGGCGAGCCTGTCGGTGTGGCCCGGCGAGGTGGTCGCCGTGATGGGGCCGTCCGGCTCCGGCAAGTCGACCTTGCTGCACTGCCTGGCCGGCATCATCCGGCCGGACGCCGGTCGCGTGGTGTACGCCGGATCCGACATCGGCGCGCTGTCCGACAACCGCCGCAGTGCGTTGCGGCGCCAGGACTTCGGCTTCGTCTTCCAGTTCGGTCAGTTGGTGCCCGAGCTGACCTGTCTGGAGAACGTGGCGCTGCCGCTGCGGTTGGCCGGGGTCCGGCGGGGAGTGGCTGAGCAGGCCGCGATGGTGTGGCTCGGCCGCCTCGAGGTCGAGGATGTCGCCGGTCACCGGCCCGGGGACGTGTCCGGCGGCCAGGGCCAACGGGTGGCGGTGGCCAGGGCGCTGGTCGCCGAGCCGAAGGTGGTCTTCGCCGACGAACCGACCGGCGCGCTGGATTCGCTGAACGGCGAGCGGGTGATGAAGCTGTTGGTGACAGCGGCCAAGGAGCTGCACACCGCCGTCGTCCTGGTGACCCACGAGCCGAGGGTCGCCGCGTACTCCGACCGTGAGGTCGTCGTTCGCGACGGTCGCACCAGGGGCGTCGACCTGGAGCCGGTCCGATGACCGCACCGCCTCGCCAGCGCGCCGCACCGGTACTCGGCCGTGCGGCCGGGCCGGCGGGCCGGTTCCGTTGGCCGCACGACCTGGTGCTCGGGGTCCGGCTGGCCGTCGGGGGCGGCCGGACCTCGTGGGCCAGGTTGGTGCTCGGCACGATCGGCGTCGGCATGGCCGCGACAGTGTTGTTGGTCGCGGCGTCGCTCGGCCACATCCTGTCCGACCAGGACGCACGGACCGCGGCACGCCAGACCGACAGCGCCGTGGTGCCCGGCGTGGCTCCGCTGGACTACAACTTCGGTGGCACCCAGTTCCGCGGCACGGAGATCGACGGCTGGTACGTGCGGGCCACCGGCCCGACATCGCCCCTGCCGCCCGGTGTCGCTCGTGTGCCTGGTCCGAACGAGGTGGTGCTGTCACCCGCCCTGGCCCGGCTGCTCGGCTCGCCGGCAGGCGCTCTGCTCCGGCCCCGTTTCCCACAGCGGGTGATCGGCGAGATCAGTGAGGCCGGTCTTGGCGGACCCCAGGACCTGTCGTACTACGCCGGTATTCCGACCGGTGAGGTGACCGAACGGAACCAGCCGCAACTCGTGTACTCGTTCGGTGCCCACGATTCCGGCGACACGTTGGCCAACTCGGCGATCCTCGCGCTGATCGTCGTCGGGGTCGTCGCGCTGCTGGTGCCGATCCTGATCATGATCTCGGTCAGCAGTCGGATCGCGGGCGCGGCAAGGGATCGCAGGCTCGCTGCGCTGCGGCTGGTCGGCGCCGGTGCCCGCCAGGTCCGGCGAATCGCGGCGGCCGAGGCCCTGGCACCCGCGGCCACCGGGCTGGTGCTGGGTTTCGCGCTCTACCTGGTCTTCCGGCAGGTGGCGCCTCGGGTGCGGCTGTTCGACGTCAGCGTGTTCACCGATGACGTCGTCGTGGCCTGGCCGTTGCTCGTGTTGATCGTGCTGGTGGTGCCGGTCCTGGCGGTGGGCAGTTCGCTGGTGGCGTTGCGCCGCACTGTGATCGAACCCCTCGGTGTGGTCCGTGGCGGTCGGCCGGTACGCCGCAGGTGGTGGTGGCGGGTGGCGCTTGCGGTGATCGGGGTCGGGCTGCTCGTCGGCGCGGCGTGGGTGCCCATCGACAACATCTTCTGGGTGGGACTGGTCGCTGCCGGGGCGTCGCTGCTGCTGATCGGCGTGCCGGTGCTGCTGCCGTTCCTGCTGGAACGAGGGGTGTCCGCGATCCGGGGCGGAGCGCCGTCATGGCAGTTGGCGATCCGCAGGCTGCAACTGGACAGCGGCACACCGGCCAGAGTGGTCGGCGGCGTCGCCGTGGTGCTGGCAGGGGCGATCGCACTGCAGACGATCGTCGCGGCAACGGCCGTGCGATTGGCCGTTCCACCCACGGCGCAGAACGCGGACGCCGGCGTGTACTTCGTGGTCACCGACGGCCAACTCGGCAGCCAGGTGGACAACGCGATCCGCAAGGCCGGTGTCACGCGGGCCACCTACCCGACCACCTCGGTCGCGGTGACGACGGCGAACGGTGGCTTCGGCGACCTCACGATCCTCTCGTGCGCCGCGATCGAGCACCTGAGCCAGGTCGGGTGTCAGGACGGGGATGTCTTCTCCCAGTCGGATGTCGAGCCCGTGTTCGCGCAAGGCGCCAAGCTGACCACCGTCCTCGAGTCGGATACCGGGCAGACACTGCCCAAGGCGTTCGGCAGTTGGACAGTGCCTGCCCGGGTACGGCCGTTGACGTCGACATCCGGGACGTATCTCGGCTCCCAACTGCTGGTGACCCCGCGCGCCATCACAGGGGTTCGGCTGCCGCCACCGGTCGAGTCGCGGACGCTGGTCCAGCTTGATCCGAACCAGCCCGACGCCATCGAGCACCTGCGCAATGCCGTGGCGGGCCACCCGTTACGGACGTTCGTGGAGAACGTCGCGCCCGTCATCGAGTTGGACACCGAACAGAAGGCGTTCGTCAACGTGCGGACCGGCCTGCTGATCGGCTCGCTGTTCACGTTGGCGTTGGCCGGGGTGAGCCTGTTGGTGCTGGCTCTGGAACAGGTGAGGGAGCGGCGACGGCCGCTGGCGATGCTGTCGGCGTCCGGGGTGCCGAGGGCGGTGCTGGCACGGTCGTTGCTGTGGCAGATCGCGGTGCCGGTCGGCATCGGGGTGGTGGCCGCCACCGCGACGGGCATCGCGTTGGCGGCGCTGGTACTGCGGATCACCCGCACCCATGTGGTCCTGGCATGGGCCGATGTCGGCGTCTTCGCTGTGGCAGCCGTCGTGCTGGTCCTGCTGGTCACGGCATCGACGTTGCCAGCGCTGCGCAGCGCGATGAGGTTGGCGGCCATGCGAACGGAGTGATCAGCACAAAGCGCCGGAGTAGGGGCAACGCCCGGCCGGTTGCTACATCGGGCGGGCGGTCAGAGGGGCCAGCGGTGGGGGCTGTCCGGGGTGTCCAGCCACAGCTCCTGCCGGCTTGGCCGCACCGTGATGCCGAACCTGTCCCTGGCCGGTTTGCCCAGCGCCTGCCACTCCTCGTGGGCAGCCTCCACCACGTCCCACAGGCGTTTCGGGCCGCCTTGCCACACCTGGTACTGGTTCTGCTCGCCGCTGTGCCTCGCCCACGAGCCGTCCGGGTGCAGCAGCCACACCGTGCCGTCCTCGTCGGCCGTCGCCGTGACCTCGGGCAGCACCAGACCGGCGTAGAACTCGAACTTGCCGCGGTGGCTGACCAGTGCCGCCCCACCCAGTGCTGTCGGCCGGACACTCCCCTCCGTCTGGTCAGGGCGCACCGCCCTGGCCAGCCGGTGGGCCCGTAGCGGCATGAACCGGCCGTCCTCGGCCAGCACCCTGCCTTCGCCGGTCGCGCCCTCGCCCACGGTGATCCGCACCAGACCCGCGCCCAACGGCCGGTGCAACGTCGTGACCACCAGCCCACCAGGCACTGTCTGGGCCAGCCACGGCAACGGAATCCGCGCCACGGCACACGTCGCGAGCACCCGGTCGTACGGTGCCCCGGCCGCGTAACCCTCGGCTCCGTCGGCGGCCACGCAGGTCGGCGCGAAACCGGCGGCGGCGAGGCGTGCGCGGGCGGCGGCTGACAGTTCGGGGTCGATGTCGACGCTGTCGACGTTGTCCTGGCCGACCCGGCGACACAGCAGGCCGGCGTTGTAGCCGGTGCCGGTGCCGATCTCCAGCACGCGATGGCCTGCGGCCACGTCCAGGATGGTCAGCATCACGGCCATGATCGCCGGCTGGCTGGACGAACTCGTCGGCACGCCGAACACCGGGCCGGTCTCCCTGGCCACGGCCCACCGCGCCGGATCACCGTCCAACTGGGTCACGAGGACGCGATCCTCGTACACCTGGTCCAGCCAGTCGGGATCCGTCCTGTCGACGGCGACCCAGGTGCCGTCGTCACACGGCCGGAAGAACCTGGGCAGGAACACGTGCCTCGGCACATCCGCGAAGGCGGCCCGCCACGCCGGATCCGGCAGTACGCCCGCCGCTTCCAGCGCGCGCACCAGGCGGGTTCGCCGCCTGGTCGCCCGCGAGACGCTGTGCGTTCGGCCGTTCATCGCCCGTCCACCGTAGAGCGCTGGTGAGCCGAAGCACAGTTGCAAGCACTCCGCTTGCAGTAGCTAGCACCGCCGCGTACCGTCGGTACGGAACGAGACGGAGTAGGTGGCCCGGTGGACGAGAACGACAGGACCGACAGTCGTAGTCCGATGGACCTGGTCACCGGCCTGGGCAGGGACCTGACCAAAGGCATCGGCAAGGCGACCGGCCGGGACATCGAGGGCCTGAGCAAGGACCTGGGCGAGGATCTCAAGGGCATCGGCGAATACATCCGCCAGCAACGCAGCAGTGCCCGGATCTCCCTGCGGCAACTGTCCAAGCTCGCCGGGGTGTCCAACCCCTACCTCAGCCAGATCGAGCGTGGCCTGCGCAAGCCGAGCGCCGAGATCCTGCAGCAGATCGCCAAGGGTCTGCGCATCTCGGCCGAGGCGCTGTACGTGCAGGCCGGCATCCTCGACGCGCCGGCCGGCGGGCCGGTGCCGGATGCCATCCTGGCGGCCGTCGAGTTGACCGAGCGGCAGAAGCAGGTGCTGCTCGACGTGTACGAGACCTTCCGCCGTGCCAACGCCGCGGAAACAGACCAAGAAAACCATCAGTCCACAGTGGAAGGGTCCGATGTGGACAACGTGACGAGCAAAGGGCGGACCCCGAACACCGAGGAGTGATCGACATGGCAACTGTGCCCACCATCGAAGACGTCCGCAAGGCCGGCGAGCAGGCCCGTGCCGCCATGGCCGGTGCGCTGGAGCAGGCCCGCAACCCGTTGCTGGCGGCACTCGGCGCAGGTGACGTGGCCACCCAGGCCTTCATCGACGCCGTCACCAGGGCCCGCACCCAGATGACCGAGCGCGCCGGGCAGGCCCGCGCCGCAGTCGACGAGCTGCCCACCGATGTCGCCGATCTGCGCGGCAAGCTGGACCCGGCCGAGCTGCGCAAGCTGGTCGACCAGTACGCGGACGCCGCCCAGAAGCTCTACCAGTACCTGACCGAGCAGGGTGAGCAGACGCTGGACAAGCTGCGCGCCCAGCCGCAGTTCAAGCGCGCCTTCGAGCAGTTCGACCAGGCGGCGCAGGCCGCGCAGCAGCGGGCCGAGTCGGCTGCCGGCGACGTCCGGGAACTGGCCGACGAGGTGCTCGGCAAGGTCGGCAGGCGCACCCGCTCCACCGGCGAGAAGGCCGCGCGGACGGCTGAGCACGTGGCCGACAAGGTGGCCGAGGACGTGCACGAGGCCGGTGACCAGGTCGCCGAGCAGGTGCACGAGGCCGGCAAGGACACCGCCCACGAGGTGCGCAGCACCACCCGCAAGGCGGCCAACCGGGCGAGCGCGCCGCGCAAGCCCGCCAGCACCACCAGGAAGCCCAACACCCAGAAGTGACCTGACCGGCCAGCAAACGGCACTCGGACCCCGGCGAGCGGCAGCTCGCCGGGGTCCGCTGATGTGACCTGGTCGAACACGTCACGCGGACCCGACACCACCAACCCGTCGGGGTTCGCCCGTGTTGGTCGTAGGCTAGACACGTGACAATTACTGGCTGGATCGTCACCGTGCTCAACTGGGCGGCGGTTCCTGTCGGCTTGTTCGCCTTCCTGCATGCCGCGGTGCAGCGCTCCGACGCCTACTCGGCTGCCAACAAGCGGACCAAGCCGGTCTGGCTCGCCATCACCGGCGGCGGCACCCTGGCGTGTCTGCTCTTCCACTTCTACGACTTCACGTTGATGTTCTGGATCGCGGGCCTCGTCGCCGTGCTGGTCTACATCGTCGACGTCCGGCCGAAGCTGATCGAGGTGCAGCGCGGCGGCCAGAAGTGGTGAGCGGCACTCAGTGCCCCGCCGTGGCTTTGGCACGATGACGGCATGTGGAGCATCGCCGGCAGCCTGACCGTCCATCCCGCCACCGAACGCACCGACCTGCTCGCCGTACCGGTGGCCAAGGCACTCGCGGCGCTCGACCCCGCCGCGCAGGACCGCTGCGGGGTGGCCTCGATCGATCCCGACCTGGCCGACACGGCCGCGTTCTGCGAGGCCTACGGCTCACCGCTGGACGCCTCCGCGAACTGCGTCGTCGTCGCGGGCAAGCGCGGTGGCGACCAGCGCTATGCGGCCTGCCTGGTGCTGGCCACCACGCGCGCCGACGTGAACGGCGTCGTCCGCCGCAGGATGGATGTCCGGAAGGCCTCGTTCGCCCCGATGGACGACGCTGTCGCGCTGACCGGGATGGCCTACGGCGGCATCACGCCGTTCGGCCTGCCGGACGGCTGGCTGCTGCTGATCGACGCCGCCGTGGCCGCCGCTCCCGAGTTGATCGTGGGCAGCGGTGTCCGGGAGAGCAAGATCCTGGTGCCCGGTGACGTGCTCGCCATGCTGCCCGGCGCAGAGGTGGTCGACGATCTCGGCCGGCCGGTGGCCTAGTGGAAGCCGAACAGACCGAGCATGTGCTGGATGCCGGTCCCGTCCGGCTGGCCCAACTCCTGGCTGCCGGTGAGGTGTCGGCGACCGAGTTGACCACCGAGGTGCTGGCCAGGATCGAGGCCACCCAGCCGACGCTGAACACGTTCCGCCGGATCCGGACCGAGGCCGCGCTGCGCGAGGCCGCCGACGCCGACCGTCGCCTGCGCGCAGGCGAGCGGGCGCCGCTGCTCGGCGTGCCGATGGCCATGAAGGATGACCTTGACCTGGCTGGTGAGCCGACGTCGTTCGGCTGTGCCGGTGACTTCCCGCCCGCCGCCACCGACAGCGAACTGGCGCAGCGACTGCGCGAGGCGGGCGCGATCATCGTCGGCAAGACCAACACCCCGGAACTCGGGCAGTGGCCGTTCACCGAGGGGCCCGCGTTCGGGATCACGCGCAATCCGTGGCAGCCCGACCACACGCCTGGCGGCTCGTCCGGCGGAAGTGCCGCCGCTGTCGCTGCCGGCATCGTGCCGGTCGCCGTGGGTTCCGACGGTGCCGGCTCGATCCGCATCCCCGCGTCCTGGACACACCTGGTCGGTATCAAGCCGGAGCGGCCCGCGGTGAACACCGACGGCGACAACATGTTCGGCATCTCGATCAGCGGCCCGCTGGCTCGCCGCACGGCCGATGCCGCACTCGTGGTGGACGTGCTGGCCGGTCGTGATCCCAGCCAGGACGGCACGCTGGCGGCAGCCGGCAAGGACCCTGGCCGCCTGCGGATCGGCCTGTCCTTCCGGGCGCCGCTGACCGGCTACCGGGTGCACCTCGACCCGCGGATCCGGCAGGCCGTGCTGCGGCTGGCCGGTGTCCTGACCAGCCTCGGGCACGACGTGGTGCCGGCCGATCCGACCTACGGGCTGATCGGGCTGAACTTCCTGCCCAAGTCGACGGCCGGGCTCTACGGCTGGCTGGCCAAGGTGCCCGATCCGACCCTGCTGGATCGGCGGACCATGAAGAACATGGCCAACGGTCGGCGCGTCGGCCGCTATCTGGTCGGCTTCGCCAAGGCCACCGAGGGCCGCTACGAGCGCCAGGTGGGCACCGTGTTCCAGCAGGTCGACGTGCTGCTCGTGCCGACGACGGCCACCCCGCCGCCCCGGGTCGAGTCCTGGTCGCGCCTGCCCGACCGGCAACTGAACCGGATGATGGTGTCCGCGTGCCCGTACGCGTGGCCGTGGAACGTCCTGGGCTGGCCGGGCGTGAACGTGCCGGCCGGGCTGACTGACGACGGCCTGCCGGTCGGTGCCCAACTGCTCGGCCCGGCCGGCACCGAGGGCAGGCTCGTGTCACTGGCCGCGCAGTTGGAGGCCGTGGAGAAGTGGGCCGACCGCAGGCCACCGGTCAGCTAGTCGCCGCGTAGTCCTCCAGCAGCGACACCGCTTCACCAAGATCGTCGGTGACCAGGATCCACTGCTCCGACGGCCTGCCCTTGGCCAGTTGCTGCACCAGTGCGGCCGCCGGCACCTCGTTCATCCAGAAGTCCTTGTCCAGGAACACCATCGGTGCGGGCGGCCCGAGCGAACCGTAGTGGTTGTGCGTGTAGTCCTGGAAAACCTCCTGGACCGTGCCGGCGCTGCCCGGTGTGTACACGACCCCGCCGGTGGCCACGGTGAGCAGGCCGTCCTCGCGTACCGAGTTGGCGAAGTACTTGGCGTGCAACGACATGAACGTGTTCGGCGGTTCGTGGCCGTAGAACCAGGTCGGGATGCCGATGGTGCGCGGCCGGTCCGCCTCGGGCAGTCCCACCCGGCCCGCTGCCGCCAGCCACCTGCCGATGGCGGCGTCGTCCACGGTGGATTCGCCGTTGCCGAACTTCGGCGTCGCGGCGAGTTCACGCAGTGCCGCGTCCACGGCCGAATAGTCCTGTCCGGACAGTCGGACGCCGAGTGGTACGGCCTCCATCGCGCCGGGTCCGCCGCCGGTGAGCACGGTGAAGCCGGTACCGCTGCGGCCCAGCGCCAGGCCCAGTTCGACGGCGGCGCGGTAGCCGTCCGAGTCCCTGGCCAGTTCGTGCCCGCCCATCACCGCGACGGGTCGGCCGGCGTCGGCCAGCACGTCGTGCAGTGCCTCCGCGATGCCGTGGTCGTGCAGCCGCCGCGACAGCGCCGCCACCGGTCCTGGGTACTCGCCCTCCACCCTGACGTGCCGGTACACCTGCGCGTCCATGGTGTCCGCGTACGACTCCGGCCGTGCCGGGTCGAACCCGCTGAACAACTCGTCCGGCGTGTACAGCGTGCTGCGATAGGGCTGGTAGGGCAGGTCAGGGATGTCCGGGAACAGCAGCACGCCCGCCGCGTCCGCCCTTGCCCTGCTGGCCGGGGTCAGCCGACAGCCCAGCATCAGCGCACCGTCCAGTGCCGTGCGCAGCAGGCGGTCGTCCTCCGGGTCGGTCAGGTCGAGGCCGACGAGCACGGCGCCGCGCAGATCCTGCCCGTCCGCCCGGATTGCCCGCAGCCGCTGGATGTCCACGATCGGTGAAACCACGATCCGAGCTTACGAGCGTCACCGTCACCACCCGGTTGGGCGACCCCGGACCGGGCAACGCTAGAGAATCACGGTGTGGTTGCCGTGCAGCAACACCCGGTCCTCCAGGTGCCACCGCAGGCCCCTGGCCAGCACGACCTTCTCGATGTCCCGGCCCTTACGCGCCAGGTCGGCCACTGAGTCGCGGTGGTGGATCCGGGTGACGTCCTGTTCGATGATCGGGCCCGCGTCGAGTTCGGCGGTCACGTAGTGACACGTCGCGCCGATCAGCTTCACCCCACGTGCGTGTGCCTGGTGGTAGGGCCGCGCCCCGGCGAACGACGGCAGGAAGCTGTGGTGGATGTTCAGTGCCCTGCCCGCCCACGCGGCACACAGTTCCGGCGGCAGGACCTGCATGAACCTGGCCAGCACCACGGCGTGCGGGTGGTGGCTGTCCACCAGTTGGGCGAGTTGGGCGAAGGCGGCGCCCCGCCCGTCCGGGTCGTTCGGCGGGAACGGCACGTAGAAGAACGGGATGCCGTGTGCCCTGGTGATGTCGGCCAGTGCCAGGTGGTTGCCGATCACCGCGCTGATGTCCACGTCCAGTTCGCGGGCGGCGACCCTGCCCAACAGGTCGTACAGGCAGTGCCCCTCGCGGGACACCAGCACCACGATCTTGCGGCGCTCGGCCGTGTCGCTGATCCGCCAGTCGGCGTTGGCGCCCAGTTCCCTTGCCACAGCGGTGAACTGGCTCCGCAGCTCGTCCACATCGAACGGCAGTGAGTTGGCCAGCACTTCCTGGCGGGTGAAGAACCAGTTGCTGTCCCGGTCGGTGTGATAGGCCGCTTCGACGATCCAGCCACCCGCATCGGCGAGGAACGACGCGATCCTGGCCACGATGCCTCTACGGTCCGGGCAGCCGAACCGGATCACATAGCGCCGTTCGTCGACCAACATGGTTGACCATTGTCGCAGCCGCCGATCGCTACGGCGCGACGGCCGACCAGGCCAGGGTCACCTCGCCCAGCCGCCAGCGGCGCGGCCGGTCCACAACGGGCCAACCCTCCGCCGCCAGCAGGCGCACCGCCTCGGCCCAGCGCGCCCGGTGCCCGAACGGTGCCAACGGCGCCGACCTGGCCCAACAGGCGTCGAATGCGGACAACAGTGCGTGCACCCGCTCGCCGGGCACGTTGCGGTGGATCAGTGCCTTGGGCAGCCGTTCGGCCAGGTCGTTCGGCCGGTCGATGGCGGCGGGCAGGCAGGCCAGCGTGATGGTGCGTGGGCCGGTCACATCCAGGGTGATCCAGCAGCACCGCCTGCCGATCTCGTCGCAGGTGCCCTCGATCAGCAGGCCGCCGGGCGCGAGCCGTTCGGCCATCGTGGTCCAGGCCGCCAGTGCTGCCGGTTCCTCGTACTGGCGCAGCACGTTGAACGCCCGCAGCAGCACCGGAGCCCTGCCGGCCAGTTCGAAGCCACCTCTGCGGAACTCCAGCCACGGCGGGTCGGCGGCCGGTTGCGCCGCAGCCACCCGTTCGGCGTCCAGTTCCAGGCCCAGCACACGGATGTCGGAGCGGATCGCCCGTAGCCGGGCCAGCAGTTCGACCGATGTCACCGGTGTTGCGCCGTAGCCGAGATCGACGACCAGCGGGTCGACGGCGTCGGCCAGTATGCCGGCCACCGCTGGAGTGCCGACCAGCCAGCGGTCCACCCTGCGCAGCCGGTTCGGGTTGGTGGTGCCCCTGGTGGGCAGACCGAGTGCCCGCGCCCTGCCGGCGGCCAGCCGTGGCCGGCGCGGGGTGTTCATGCCTGGTGCTGTTCGAGCCACTTCTCGGTGAAGGCGTGCTCGGAGTCCAGCAGGCCGGCGATCTGCCCGACGACCGTCTCCTCGATCCGACCGCCCACCAGCGGGATCGGGATGCTGACCGAACCGTCCAGGGCGAGTTCACTGCCCGTTCCGGTGTCGGTGAGCCGCTGGGTGCCGCCCAGTTCGCCGGGCATCGAGGCGATCGTCACCGACACCGTGCCGGTGTAGCCGCCGGACCCGTCGGGCCGCCAGGTCTCGGCCCTGTCGATCATCAGGTCGCCGCCGAGGATCATCCGTACAGCGGGCGGCAGGTTCTCCGCGGCCACACCGTGCCGCAGCCTGATCGTCGCGCCACCGTCCGGTTCCACGCGGTGTTCGGCGAGCGAAGCTGTCTTGCCGCCCAGCACCTTGAGCCGTTCGTTCAGGTATGCCGGGTCGACCAGCGTGGTGTACACCGTTTTCGCGTTCCAGCGGGACCGTGTCCGATGGTCGATGCGCCGTGCCATGTGCCGAAGGCTACCGTTGACGACCGTGACCAGCTCCCAGACAGGTGCCGACGTGCGCGCCGGCACCGAACTCGCCGGGTACACCACCCTGCGGCTGGGCGGCCCAGCGGCGCGTTTCGTGACGGCCGAACGGTCGGCCGACGTGGTGACAGCGGTGCGTGCCGCGGACGCCGACGGTGAACCGCTGCTGGTGCTGGGCGGTGGCTCGAATCTGGTGATCGCGGACGAGGGTTTCGACGGCACCGTGGTCAAGATCGCCACCACCGGCGTCGGCTACGACCGGCTCGGCGACGGTTCGGTGCAGCTGACCGTCGAGGCCGGCATGGGCTGGGACGCCACGGTGGCCAGGACGGTGGCCGAGGACCTCGGTGGCCTGGAATGCCTGTCCGGCATCCCGGGGTTGGTCGGCGCGACACCGGTGCAGAACGTTGGCGCGTACGGCGTCGAGGTGGCCGAACTGCTGGTGTCGGTGGACCTGTTGGACCGGCGCAGTGGCCAGGTCCGCACCGTCGCGGCCGACGCGTTGGGCCTCGGCTACCGCACGAGTGTGCTCAAGGGCGCCGACTCAGCTGTCGTGCTGCGCGTGCGGTTCGTGCTGGCCGACGGTGGTCGTTCCGCGCCGATCCGGTTCGGTGAGCTGGCCAACATGCTCGGCGTGGCCGGTGGCACCAGGGTGCCGGTGGCCGACGCCCGTGCCGCGGTGCTGGAACTGCGGCGGGGCAAGGGAATGCTGCTCGACCCGGCCGACCGGGACACCTGGAGCGCAGGCTCGTTCTTCACCAATCCGGTGCTGCCCGACGACGAACTGCCCGCCGTGCTCGCCCGACTGGGTGCCGACGAGCGGATGCCGACGTACCCGGCAGGCCCTGGCACCACGAAGCTCTCGGCCGCGTGGCTGATCGAGCGGGCCGGTTTCCACAAGGGCCATCAGGGACCTGGCGGCCGGGTGGCGCTGTCCGGCAAGCACGTCCTCGCGTTGACCAACCGGGGCGGCAACACCGCGGACCTGTTGGCACTGGCCAGGGATGTCGCCGACGGGGTGTGGGCCGCGTTCGGCGTCCGGCTGCGGCCCGAGCCCGTGCTGGTGGGCTGCGAGCTCTAGTCCCGGAACGCCCGGGATGCCGATGCCTGTGCCCTCGGCTTGATCACGATGCTGTCCAGGTTCACGTGCGCGGGCCTGCTCACTGCGAACGCCACCACCTCGGCGATGTCCTGCGCCACCAGCGGCGTCAGTCCCTTGTAGACAGCCGAGGCCTTGTCGGCGTCCCCGTCGAACCTGATCAGCGAGAAGTCGGTCTCCACCATGCCGGGCAGGATCTCGGTGAACCGCACAGGTGAGCCGAGGTACTCGCCGCGCAGCGTCCGGTGCAGTGCCCCCTCGGCGTGCTTGGCCGACGTGTAGCCGGAGCCGCCGTCGTACACCTCGACCGCCGCGATCGACGTCATGGTCACCACGTGGCCGTCGCCGGACTCGATGAGCTTGGGCAGGAACGCCTTGGTCACCCGCAGGGTGCCCAGCACGTTGGTCTCCCACATCCAGCGCCAGTGCTCCTCGTCGGCGTCGGCCACCCGCTCGGCGCCCATGGCACCGCCCGCGTTGTTCACCAGCACCCTGGCCGCGGGCACGGCTGCCGCGAACTCGCCCACGGATGTGTTGTCCGTCACGTCGAGGGTGAGGGCGGTGCCGCCGATCTCCTCCGCGATCCGCTCCAGGCGGTCGCGCCTACGGGCGCCGAGCACGACGTGGAAGCCGTCGGCGGCCAGTTGGCGCGCGGTGGCCTCGCCAATGCCCGAACTGGCACCGGTCACCACGGCGACCGGTCGGTCCTGCGCTACTGGGCTGTTCGTCACCCCCGGGATCTTGCCCGTTCGCCGGATCGTTCGGTGGCCCAGGTGCGAAATCGAACACGCAGGGTGAGTGGGGAAGATCCCGACCCCTCTACCGGTTGATACCCGGGGGTAGGTCCGAAGCGGGACGCGGGATGGGTGAGTACATGCCGATGCTCGACGAGGTGACTGATCGCGACGTCGTCACCGGCGGTGCCGGTGTCCGGCTCGCGGTCCGCACAGCGGGCCCCGCCGATGCACCGCCGGTCGTGCTGCTGCACGGCTGGGCGCAGTCGTCCAGGGTGTGGACGCACCAGCTCACCGGGCCGCTGGCGCACTCGTACCGGCTGATCGCCGCTGACCTGCGCGGCCACGGCGACTCCGACGTACCGGCCGACGGCTACGACTCCGCCGAGGCGTGGGCGGCCGACGTGAGCGCGCTGCTCGGCTACGCGGGTCGGCCCGCGGTGCTGGTCGGCTGGTCCTACGGCGGCCTCGTGATCACCGACTACCTGCGCTGCCATGGCACCTACGGGCTGGCCGGCTTGGCGCTGGTCGGGGCCATCACCGAGATCGGCAGGAACCACCCCGGTGGCCGGGTCGGGCCCGCCATGCGGGACGTGCTGCCCGCCGCGCTGTCCGACGACCCCGACATCGCGGGTCCGGCGCTGCGCTCGTTCGCCACCGGCATGCCCGATGGCGGCCGCCGACCGAGCCGATTGGCCACAGCGCTGGTGGAGGACTCGATGAAGGTGCCCGGCTGGGTGCGTGCCGCGCTGTTCGCCAGGGACGTGGACAGCGCGGCCGTGCTGGCCGCCGTCGACGTGCCGACGCTGGTGCTGCACGGCAGGCAGGACACCGTCGTGCCGCCGTCGGCCGCCGAGTACGCGGCGGGCCTGATTCCCGGTGCCACCCTCACGCTGCTGGACCACGTGGGGCATCTGCCGTTCGCCGAGCGGGTCGACGTGTTCGACACCGCCCTGGCCGACCACCTGAACCGGTGTTTCACGCCGGCCGGAGGGATCGCATGACCACCAAGCGACCACAGTTCCTGCGTCCGCTGCCCAGCAGGCCGGGCAGGGTGGCCGTGCTGTCCGTGCACACGTCACCGCTGGCCCAGCCGGGCACCGGTGACGCGGGCGGGATGAACGTCTACATCATGCAGACCGCGCTGCGGATGGCCCGGCGTGGTGTCGCCGTGGAGATCTTCACCAGAGCCACGTCGTCGGTGCTGCCACCGGTGGTCGAGGTGGTGCCGGGGGTGACCGTGCGGCATGTCGTCGCCGGGCCGTTCGAGGGCCTGGACAAGGCCGAGTTACCCGCCCAGTTGTGTGCTTTCACGGCGGGCGTGCTGCGTACCGAGGCGTTCCACGAACAGGGCTACTACGACGCCGTGCACTCGCACTACTGGCTGTCCGGCCAGGTCGGCTGGCTGGCCAGCCAGCGCTGGGGCGTGCCGCTGGTGCACACCGCGCACACGCTGGCGAAGGTGAAGAACGCCGCGCTGGCCGTCGGGGACACGCCGGAGCCGAGGCTGCGGGTGATCGGCGAGCAGCAGGTGGTGGACGAGTCCGACCGGCTGGTGGCCAACACGGACGTCGAGGCCCGGCAGTTGATCGACCTGTACGGCGCCGACCCGGACCGGGTGCTGATCGTGCCGCCGGGCGTCGACCTGGAGCGCTTCGCCCCGACCTCGGCGGACGAGCGGCAGGCGGCCCGGGCGTCGTTCGGCGTCGCGCGGGACGCTGTCGTGCTGGCGTTCGTCGGCCGGATCCAGCCGTTGAAGGCGCCGGACGTGCTGTTGCGCGCGGCAGCCGAGATGGTGGCGCGGGACCCTGCGCTGGCCGAGCGGCTGGTGGTGCTGGTGGTGGGCGGCGCGTCCGGCACGGGTCTGGCGCAGCCGACCGCGTTGCGCGAACTGGCTGGTCAGCTGGGCATCACCGATCTGGTGCGGTTCCTGCCAGCAGTGCCGGCCGACGGCCTGGCCAAGGTCTACCGGGCGGCCGATGTGGTCGCTGTGCCCAGCCACAACGAGTCGTTCGGGCTGGTCGCGCTGGAGGCCCAGGCGTGCGGAACGCCGGTGGTGGCCGCGGCTGTCGGTGGGCTGCCGGTCGCCGTGGCCAACGGCGTGTCCGGCCGACTGGTCGCCGGCCACGACCCTGCACGGTGGGCCACCACGCTGGCCGAGGTGGCGCTGCGGCCGGGCCTGCGTGACCAACTGTCCACAGGTGCGGTCGAGCACGCCCGCCGGTTCTCCTGGGAGCGCACCACCGACCGGCTGCTGGCAGGCTACGCACAGGCCGCGGCAGCGTTCCGGACCGCGGTCGGAGAGGTCGCGGTGTGAGTGAGTCGAGGCAGGTCGAGCTGGACCGGGTGATCCGGGCGGCGCTGGACGAGCGGGAGCTGAAGTACGACCGCAAGGACGTCGGCACGTACTTCGTCACGCTGCCCGGGGTGAAGAAGCTGGCCACGAACTGCTGGCTGATCGCCGGTCGGCACTCGTTCGTGGTGGAGGCGTTCGTCTGCCGTCGGCCGGACGAGGCGCACGAGCAGGTGTACCGGTTCCTGTTGCGGCGCAACGCGAAGCTCTACGGCGTGCACTACACGGTGGACGAGCAGGGCGACATCTACCTGCTGGGCAGGCTGGGCCCGGACCTCATTGACGCCGACGAGTTGGACCGACTGCTCGGTCAGGTGCTGGAGGCGGCCGACGGCGACTTCAACACGCTGCTGGAGTTGGGTTTCGCGTCGTCCATCCGGCGGGAGTGGGACTGGCGGGTGTCGCGGGGCGAGTCGCTGGCCAATCTCAAGGCGTTCGAGCACCTGGTGACCGCGCCGCATGACAGGCCGGTGAACAGCTGAGTCTCGGGCCCGGCAAGCCGGGGCCCGAGCGAGGCGGCCCGGGGAGGGAGGGGGAGTCGCATTCCAGAGCCGCCCCGCTTCGGCTGCCCGCCTCAACGGCCTACCTGGGTTGGGGGGAACCCAGTCAGCCGGGCGGGTGCGGTTCGACGGGGAGGCGAACCGCGTTTCACTCTCATCGGATCGGGGAGTGCGTGGGAGCCGATCCGGAGAGAGCGATGTCAACTTGTCAGATGGCGGAACGCATCACAAGAGCGCCGACTACTGCATTTCAGTGAAGGTGCCCCATAAGTGATAACGATTTGATAACAGAGATGCCATCCAGGGTAGTTTGATGTGGCGTTCATCACGCTTTTCCGTCCGAAAGTATGACAACCGATCGTGTGATCGCTGAAAGCAAGGTCACGCCTGGGGGTCGTGAGCAGGCCAGGATCGGTCTGGCAGGCTTGGCCTATGGGAACGCTGGTGCTGCTCCGCCACGGCGAGAGCGTGTGGAACGCGGAGAACCTGTTCACCGGTTGGGCGGACGTC
>DASXYT010000176.1:0-2035 GCA_036502345.1 Pseudonocardiaceae bacterium
ATAGCGTGCACGAGCGTAACTGGGCGGGTACGTAACAACAAGGGTACATAGCAGATCGACGGCTCCGCCCTCCGTCGCCCGACGGCGGCTGTCGTACTGATATGTAGAGCAGGTTTGTCAAGAGGCATGGTTGAAAACGGCGCCCGGGTGAGGGGTCCTGGGCGTCGTTCTGCGTTTGTGGGCCAGGCGGTGCGACCGGTCGTGAGCGTGTCGTTGGCGACGCGCGGTCAGACTGATATACGCGGATTGGTTACCTGCAAGACGGGCTGTTCGGCTGGAGCGTCGCGCTGGTCTAGGAATAGCGAGCGTGGCACCGCAAAGCGGTGCTGCTCTTAGTACTGACGCGGGTTGCTCCACGCGCTGCCACGTCCGGCCGGCACCGCCTGGCTGCTCATGGGTACTGCGTTGGGCTAATCGTCGAGGACCGCCAGCGACCAGCACCAGCCGGCCAGTTCGCGGGCGACGGCGACGTTGGCGACGACGGTCTTCTTCTTACGGACGACGAAGTTCTGCCACCGTTGGTGTAGCCGGTGATTGCCGGCGTTCCCGCGCGCTGTGGCCGCGGGTGAGGCGAGGTTCCACCGGGCCCGCATCGCGGCGCCGGGATTGCGGTACTCGCGGCGGTGATGCCAGGCGGCCTCGACGAGCAACCGCCGGGCGTGGGTGTTCCCCGCTTTGGTGATCGAGCCCTGGGAACGTTGCTGGCCGGACGACGACTCGGTGGGTATCAGGCCGAGGTAGGCGCCGATCGTTGCGCCGGTGAACCGGTGCCAGTCGCCGATCTCCACAGCCAGCCCGAACGCGGTCAGTGTGGAAACCCCGCGCAGGCAACCCAGCCGACGGACCACAGCTGCGTATTCACCGGTGGTGGCCATCTCGGTGATGGCCTTGTCGAGGCGGTCGCGGCGATCCAGCGTGAGCAGCATCGCCTCGAGGTCGGCGTCGAACGCCAGCTGGACGCCGTGTTGGCCGAACCGCTGCCCACGAAGCCATGTTTCGTGGACACCGTTCCACGGGTGACCACCGGAGTAGACGATGCCGTGCCGCAACAACAACTTGGACACTCTGTGCCGGCAGCGCATCAGATCCGCCCGCGCGTCCTCACGAGCCCGGACCAGGTCCCGGGCGGCTTCCTGCTCGATGCTGGGGACCCGGACCTCGACGATTTCGTCCATCCGCAGCAGCCGAGCCAACAGCAAAGCGTCACGCGCGTCGGTCTTGATCCGATCCCCGGCCGGTCGCTGCAGCTTCGAGGGCGCCGCGACCACACAGCGCACCCCGGCCACCGTCAGTTGCCGGGCCAGACCGAACCCGGTCGGCCCGGCCTCATACGCCACCGCCACCGGCCCTGGCAGCTCCCGCAGCCAATCCAGGACTGCCTGCGCCGACGGCACCAGCCTCCGCCTCATCACCTGCCCGGTCGCCGTGTCCAATCCGCACGCCACGATCGACCGTGCGTGCACGTCCAGACCAACACTCGTACGCTCGATGAACACCGGGGCCTCCCGCAAATGTCGGCACTACCGACGAGGCCTTCTCCTCGTTGGCAACCCACGTCAGGCTGCGAGTGAGGCCCCGGCCCGGTCAACCGGGCTGCTCATACCGTCTAGACGTCGCGGGATGTCAGTCGCAGTGTTCCGGCCAGAAGGGCGCCGGCCGACCATGCCGCGAGCACGCCGAAGCCGGCCCACGGACCGATCGGCAGGCGGTCCAGGTGCGTGGTGGCCTGGACGGCCAGCCCGGCGTCCATCGGGCCGGCCCGTTCGAACAGGCGGTGCAGGTGCCGGTCGGCCACCATCGAGCTGATGATCGGCGGAAGGTAGAGCAGGCCGAGCACGGCACCGATCGAGGCGGCGGAGTCCCGCAGGAGCGCGGCGATGCCGAGGCTGAGGAACGCGATGAGCATCAGGTAGGCGACCGAGCCGAAGGTGGCCCGCCAGGTCGCCGCGTCGGTGAGCGACAGCGGTTCGAACCGCCGCGCGATCAGCAGGCAGGCGAGCAGGCTGAAACCGCCGGTGACGGCCACCGGCAGAGC
>DASXYT010000177.1:0-4720 GCA_036502345.1 Pseudonocardiaceae bacterium
CCGCGGCAGCCTGTGCGACCTCGCCCACGTCTACGTCGCCCGCGACAGCTGGGCGTCGATCGTCCAGCCATCCTTCGCCGAGCAGAACTTCGCCGGCTGGCCCGGCCGGCTACTCCTCTCGGTACCCCCGTTCCCCGAGAACACCGGCTCCTCGCTCGCGGCCTGCGCCACCGGCGCCTACGACTCCTACTGGCGCACGTTCGGCACCACCCTCAACACCACCGGCCGCCAGAACTCGATCATCCGGATCGCCTGGCAGGCCAACGGCAACTGGTTCCAGTGGTCGGCCGTGGACGCCACCGCCTACGTCAACTGCTGGCGGCACATCGCCACCGCGATCCGCGCGACCGCCAACCCCAAACCCATCCTCGACTGGAGCATCAACGCCCACTACTCACAGTTCCCCCCCAGCCACAACCCCCTCGACATCTACCCCGGCGACGCCTACGTCGACAGCATCGGCATCGACGCCTACGACCACTACCCGCCGTCGCCCACCCTCGACGCGTTCAACGCACAGGCGAACGCGACCGGAGGTATTACCTGGCTTTACAACTTCGCCCGGGCACACGGAAAATCCTTCGGTATCGGCGAATGGGGAACAGCACCCGGCTCCGGCGGCAACGGAGGCGGCGACAACCCCAACTACATCCAGTACATGCGCGACTGGATGAACGCCCGCGCCGGACAGGGACTCCTCTACGAGGCCTACTTCAACAACTGCGACCCCGGCAACGTCGGCTCAAACCTCGACCGCCCCTACAGCACATCCTGCGTCTACCGAAACCCGAACTCCGCAGCCCGATACACCACCCTCTGGCGAAACCCAGCCGCCACCTGACACACGGCCGCCGTGGACGCCGAACGCCTGGACCGTCAGGCAGTCCAGCAAGATTGTCCCGATATATGACGCAGCCCGATGCGGATCCCCAACTGACACCGCCTCCTCCATTTCGAGAAATGGCCACGCCTTTTGGGAACTACAAGGTCGCCGTCTGTAGGTTCCCCAACCTGATGTCCCCGACTTCACGGTGGCCAGGGAGTCGGCGGTCTCCGCCTGGAGCTGTCCAGGCGCTGTTTCTCATCGACCTACTAGCATCTCCCCGACGTGCCCGTCCCGCAAGGGGCAGGTAAGCACCGTCCGGCCGTCCGGATGCGAAGACCCTCCGTCGGGTGGTCAGGAGTACGTTCGGCCATTCGACCCGTCGTCCCGACGGGGTGCGACCGGCCCGCTGGCCGAAGTGGTCGCTGGATCGGTCAGGCCGACCAGATCGGAGCTTACCTGCCAGAGCCGTGCGGCGGCGGCTTCGTCGTAGCTGCGCTTGGCGGATCGCTTGGGTTTGCTGTTGGCGAAGTAGCGGCCCGTGACCTGGTGGAGATCAGGAGCGGATGCCAGGTGGATCGAGGTGGCGGCGCCCTGGGCCGGGGTCTTCATGAAAGGCCGCATGAACGGCACGAGCAGTCGCTGGAGGGTGCCGGGATCCTCGGCTCCGAACGATGTGCTCGCCACGCCAGGATGCAGCGCGTTGGCGGTCACGGAGGTGGCCCGTCTCCTGGCCAGCTCGTAGGTGAACAGGACGTTGGCGAGCTTGGACTGGTTGTAGGCCCGTGCGCCGGAGTAGGACCGATCACTCTGGAGGTCGTCGAAGTCGATTCGCCCCATGGCCTGCACGTTGGACGAGACCGTGACCACACGGGCCGGCGCGCTCTGCGTCAGCCGGTCCAGGAGCAGGTTGGTGAGCAGGAACGGCGCGAGGTGGTTCAGAGCGAAGGTGTGTTCGAGCCCGTCGGCGGTGACGCGCCGGGTGTTCCAGTACCCGCCGACGTTGTTGACCAGCACGTCGATCCGGGAAAGGCTCAGGAGGACCTCGTCAGCGAGCCGCCTCACCTCTGACTGGGAGGACAGGTCCGCGACGAACACCTCCACCTGCCCGGCGCCGGCCGCGCGGATCTCGTGAGCCGCGTCCTCGGCGTGTCCGCGGTTCCGGCCGGTGATCGCGAGGTGCGCTCCCATCGCGGCCAGGCCCAGGGCGGTCGCCCTGCCGATGCCCGCGGTACCGCCGGTGATCAGTACTGTCCTGCCGGCCAGCGGCCCGCTGTGGATCTGTGGCATGCCCGTGCTCCTTTCGATGTCTGTCGCGACGCATCGTGCCTTCCGATGCCGCAGGGGCGTCCTCATCGGCGGGAACTGTGACGAGCTGGGACCTGCGCCGTGGCGGGGTGCCGGGCCCAGGCCGTGGTGGCGCAGGATGTTGCGGACCGAGGTGGCCGACACCTGGACCTGCAGGAGCGCGACCTCGATGTCGGAGTAGCCGGCTCCCTTGCCGAGCCGGACGCCACGCCGGTTGACGGCGACGCTGCCGCAAACGACCAGGTTGACCGGCCGCATCGCCTGCACGCCAACCTGTCGGGCCACCTGCGGCCGAAGATCAGTGACCTGGCGGACGGCCGATGCGGGTTTCGTCGCGTGGGCGCCCGGCTCATGATCTGCCACGGGGGTCTCGACCCGCTGCCGCATGAGTACCGTGCTGCCGAAACGTCGACCTCTCGCCGGCGGCCCTGCCGTCGTCACGGGAAGTCGGACCGGGTGGGTTCAGCCGTCGTCATGGTGGCCGTGCAGGCGAACGGCTCCGGGGACGACCGCCCACAGGATCGCGAGGACGGCGAGCGTCGCGGTGCCGGCGACGATCCCGGCGGTATGGCTCTCGACGACGTCGAAGATCAGGGTGACGATGCCGGTGGTGGCAAGGGCGAGCAGGGCCAGGCCGATCTGCGCCACTCGGCTTGCGACCTGGACGAGCGCTTCCTTCTCGCGCTGCCGGAACACCGCCCGGTGGATGCTGACCGGCATGACCAGCAGGCCGGTCGCGCCGACGGACAGCAGGACGACGGTGAGGTAGAGCCAGCGCTGCTCGTCGGAGAGCTGCGAGAAACGCTGCTGGAAGGGCAGCGAGAGCAGAAACGCGGTGAGCAGCTGGACGCCGGTCTGTGCGACGCGTAGTTCCTGCAGTAGCTCCGCCCAGTTGCGGTCGCTGCGCTCGGCCCTGGTCTCGTTCCGTGCACCGGCGTTGCGGATGGCGTCCCGTGCCCTCGGTTCGTCTGGCATGAGCCGCACCGTAGCGCCCAGCGGCTGGTCTGCCTGTCCGATCGAACGCCCGGGCGGCGGCCACGGCGGGGACATTGCTGAGCGCGACGAGCCTTGATCTGGTCGGCGGAGCGGCCGGCCGTCCGGCCGCGCGGCGGCTGATCGGACTTGGGCTGCTCGCGGCCGGTCCGACCGCGGCCGCGGGCTGGTCGGACTGGCTCGACACCGAGGGCGCGGAGCGTCGGGTCGGTCTCGTGCACGCGACGTCGAACGCCGTCGGCCTGAGCGCCTATGCCCTGTCATGGTGGCAGCGGCGGCGCGGCGGCGGTGGTCGGGCCGCCGGCCTGGCCGGCGCGGTGGCGCTCGGGGTCGGGGGCTGGCTCGGCGGGCACCTGGCGTACGCCCTGGGCGGGCGGTATGTGCCGTAGCAGCTCGGGTGTGGTGTCGCGGGAACGCAGCAGGCTCTCGGCCGTGAGGGCCCCTGGGTAGCCGCGCCACGCAGGTAGCGAAGATGTTCGCGCAGTTCGGCGACTGGATCGGCCGCCTGGGCCAGCTCGCCGTCGGGCACGGGCACCCGTTTCGGCTGCCGCGCCGCGGAAGGCTCGTCCGCCAGGCTAACGAAGTTGCTAGGTATGAAGTCTTCGCACTGGCACGGCCCGGCCGGCCACGATCGACTCGGCTGCGGCCGCCAGCACCGCGTTCACCTCCCAGCCGAACCGCATGTCACAGGCATGGCCAGGCGACGGCTCCGCAGCCGCTCGGACCAGTTCCCCCGCCGCCCTGGCCAGTGCCGCGACCGGCTCGGCGCTGGCGACCGGCACCTGCACGACTCCACGGACGCCGAGCAAGGCAATGTCGAGCCCGGTTGCCGCCTGCGGCGTGTCCAGGCTCAGTGCCAGGGTCGACACTGCTCCGCCCTCGTGCTGGAGAAGGACATGCGCTGTCTGGTACCGGCCCTCCACAGCGGTCACCTCTGCGACCGGCCCGAGCACCGGGTGGAGCAGCGACACCACGTGCGGCCCGAGGTCCCACAGGCCGCCCCAGTCACGCCGCCACGCCGAGGCCACATAGGGGCTTTCGGAGCCAAAGATTGACGACAGCACGGTGCCGCGCGCACCATGCCAGCCTCCCGCGGCTACCGCGTCTCGGAGCACCTGGTCAACGTCGGGAACGAACCGGTTGGTGAAGAAGACGACAGACGCCACACCGCTCTCGGTGACGGCGGTCAGCAACTCGTCTGCGCCGGCGGCGGACAGCGCGATCGGCTTTTCCAGCAGTAGGTGACGGCCTGCCTGCGCGGCGCGTCTGGCCAGCGGGACCTGCACGTCCGGAGGGACCGCGATGGACACCGCGTCCACATCGCTCAGGAGCGCATCCAGGTCGTCGTACGCCGTGATCCGGTACGTTGCGGCGACGACGGCCGTCCTGGCGTGGTCTCGACCCCACACTCCGACGAGGTGCGCCTCGGAGGCCGCACTGAGCGCCACCGCGTGGGTTTGCGCGGCCCAGTAGCCAGTACCGAGCAGGCCGAATCGAAGTCTCCGAGTCACCGGCATCCGGCGTCAGTCCTCGCCGGCCGCCGCGGCGGCCACCGTCGGCTGGGTGCTCCTCGGCGTCGTGGCCTGGGAATCGATG